>JAATGW010000350.1 GCA_015654495.1 Chitinophagales bacterium | reverse complement strand
TTTTATTTTCCTGTGTTGCCAGCCGTTCAGCAAGCACCGAACCTGCGAAGCCAGCGCCTACTATTAAATAGTCAAACATACATCTCTCCTTTTTGATTATTTTTTTTTGTTCTAAGTTTCTCCAGGGCGATATTGATATGATACATCATCCTGTCCACTGTTTTTTCCCATGAATTTTGCGATAACATTTCATTCACTGCCAATAACCATTTGTTGTTACGTGCTAACTCCATAGAGTCCTGGATAGCCTGTATGAATTTTTCAGTAGTGCCGGCAATAAACACAAGACCTGAATCTCCGTAACCCCTGATTACATCGTTTATCGGTGTGGAAACAACCGGTTTTCCTGCTGCCAGGTATTCAGGTGTTTTTGTTGGACTTATAAACCTCGTTGACTCATTGATTGCGAAAGGCATCATTGCCACATCCCAATGTGAAATGTAGGATGGCAATTTTTTGTAATCTTTCTGGCCAAGAAAATGTATGTTCTTTTTCCGGGGGAGGGTGTTCGGATCTATCTTGACCACAGGGCCAATAATAATGAAATGCCATTCCGGTTTTTCATCCGCCATTTCAGTCAGCAGGGAGATATTCATCCTTTCATCAACCACACCAAAAAATCCGATTCTCGGGTGAGGAATAGATTCCTGATCTGCGGGATCGGCTTGCTCAATAAGAGCTTTTTCAAAATGACCACGGTCGATGCTGCTCGCAAACAGATGAATATTTTTATGCGTGTGCTTTTTTGCCTCATATAGGCTATAGCCTCCGGTAAATACGATATCCGCGATACTCAATAATTTAGCTTCTCTCTTTTTAAGTTCAGCCGGCGCATTTTTAAATGCTGACAATTCATCCATGCAATCGTAAATGATCAGATCAGGTTCTATTGAAATGTTCAGGCTTAGAGCCATTGGTGTATAATACCATGCAATGAATCGGGTGCACTGAAATTCCTCAAAGAAAACCTTAAGCAAGTGGTTTTGTAAAATAACTGTGTCTGTTGCAGACATAGCTGAAGGCAGATGTGGTACAACCACCCGAACCAGGTCATCGTTCTGGTAATGTTCCAGATAGCCTGTTTCTGAATCAAATATGGGTTCTTCAACATAAAAAATGCGAAAGGCTTTAGCGAGCCTGCTCAGCAGGTGCTGTGGTCGCTGGTACACAAAATTCCAGCGTAAATGCGAATAACAGATGATGTCCATGAAGACGATATTTATTTGTAATGAGAAGCTTTCTCTCAACCCGTGCACCTATCCTGTCTATATGTTATAAGCAGATTCCAGATGCAGGTAGAGACGCCGGAGAAATACGCATCGCCAACGGTTGTTATAAATAGATCAACCTTATACTGTAACCCTGGAATAGTTTATTAACTCCAGTAACTGTAGTATAAGGCTTTTCAATGGAACTTAAAGAACAATTATTTCCTCACCCTGATCCGGAGATTTTTGTTGTCGAAAAAATTCGGATTTTTGTTGCTTTTTTCTTTTTGATATCCTTTTCTGCAGCACTGCCTCTTTGAATCGGGAGAATCAACCTTTTTTCACTTTAGTTCTCCAATAATTTGATTCTGTCCATAATATAGAAATTTACATGCCATCACTGCTACTATAACAGAAATCGGAATACATATTCTCAGTGGCTGCAACAGGACCCTGATCCACCGCTAATATTTTTTTTCCTGATACTCAGGCCCCAACCTCATTCCACGATAGCGTACATATACCTGCATTTAATGGGGTGCTTATGCCCCATAGTGCTCTTATTGAGTATCCGGGTGCCATAAGAACTGTGAAATAAGACGGCATGCTTTTATTAACAGTAGAATTATCTAAAACAAATACATGAAAACTTCCGCAAAACCCAAGACTTCGAAGAAGCCGGTAAAGACTGCCGGAGAACCTATCCTGATCCCACGTACACAACAAGCTACAGACCTGCGTGAATTGTTTACTGATAGCTTAAAAGATATCTATTGGGCGGAAAATGCTTTAACCAAAGCCTTACCCAAAATGATCAAACAGGCGAGTTCTGCAGACCTGGTAAATGCGCTGACGGACCACCTTGCAGTTACGGAAGAACAGGTAACCCGCCTGGAGCAGGTGTTCGGTTTACTCAATGAAAAAGTACAGGCAAAAAAATGCGATGCGATGGAGGGCCTGATCAAAGAGGGTGAAGAAATCATGCAGAGTACGGCGGAAGGCATGGTACGCGACGCAGGGATTATAGCTGCTGGACAAAAAGTGGAGCATTATGAAATTGCCACCTATGGCACGCTCTGCGCTTTCGCAAAAATCCTGGGCGAAAATGAATCTGCTGAACTGCTGCTGCTTTCGCTTAATGAGGAAAAGGACGCGGATGACAAACTCTCTGAAGTGGCTGAATTATCGATAAACCTGGCAGCTGCGGGTGAAACAGAAGATAATTCCGAAGAAAATTAATTACACACATACTCTAAAAATTCTATTGGCAACTAATCTTCCCTGAAGAAGAGAGTTCCAACGAAAATTAAAATAATAAACTGCTTACCAGTAAAATCAATACAATGCCGACAAAAAAATCCGGGAATGAAGAAAGTGAGAGCAAAAAAATAATAGATATAGAGCCTCAGAAAAAATACGATGAGGATCAGTTTTTAACAACCAATCATGGTCTGAGAATAAATGATAATCAGCATTCACTTAAAACCGGTGAGCGTGGTGGAACGCTGATCGAAGATTTTATTTTAAGAGAAAAGATTCACCATTTTGATCACGAGCGTATCCCTGAAAGGATCGTTCATGCACGAGGTTCGGCAGCGCATGGATATTTTGAATTATTTAAGCCAATAGGTCAGTATACAAAGGCGCGGCTTTTTAATGAAAAAGCTGTACGCACACCCGTATTTGTACGCTTTTCCACAGTTGCCGGCTCAAGAGGTTCGACTGACCTTGCCCGTGATGTAAGGGGTTTTGCCGTTAAGTTTTATACTTCAGAAGGTAATTATGATCTTGTTGGAAATAATATTCCTGTTTTTTTTATTCAGGATGCTATTAAATTCCCTGACCTTATTCACGCAGTGAAGCCGGAGCCTCATAATGAAATACCTCAGGCAGCATCTGCTCACGATACTTTCTGGGATTTTATTTCTCTTATGCCTGAAAGCATGCATATGATCATGTGGGTAATGAGCGACCGGGCAATTCCACGGAGCTTGCGTATGATGGAAGGATTTGGTGTACATACATTCAGGCTTATTAATGATGCAGGTGAATCTCATTTTGTCAAATTCCATTGGAAGCCGGTTTTGGGCGTGCATTCAGTTGC
The DNA here is from genome assembly GCA_015654495.1 of Chitinophagales bacterium. Taxonomy (GTDB): domain Bacteria; phylum Bacteroidota; class Bacteroidia; order Chitinophagales; family Chitinophagaceae; genus Pollutibacter. The sequence goes on along the minus strand of JAATGW010000350.1, from coordinate 9,003 downwards.
CTGGGATGAAGCACAGAAAATATCCGGTAAAAATTCTGATTTCCACAGGCAGGACTTATGGGAGGCGATTGAATCCGGTGCATTTCCGGAATGGGAATTAGGCGTTCAGATAGTTCCTGAAGCCGATGAACATAAATTTGATTTCGATCTGTTAGATGCAACCAAGATCATTCCGGAAGAACTTGTTCCCGTGCAGATCATTGGAAAAATGACATTGAATAAAAACCCGGATAATTTTTTTGCTGAAACGGAGCAGGTGGCGTTCAATCCGGGGCACCTGATTCCTGGTATTGATATAACCAATGATCCACTTTTACAGGGACGTTTATTTTCCTATTCGGATACACAGTTGTCGCGCCTTGGTTCACATAATTTTCAGGAGCTGCCGATAAACCGGCCTGTTGCACCGGTACATAATAACCAACGCGACGGGCATATGCGGCATACAATTAATACCGGCAGGGTTAGTTATGAACCTAACTCATTAGGTGGCGGCTGCCCCTTCCAGGCTAAAGCGAAAGAAGGTGGGTTCACTTCTTTTCCGGAACTCATTGAAAGTAATAAGATCAGATCAAGAAGTAAAAGCTTTCTTGATCATTTCAGCCAGGCCCGCCTGTTTTTTAATAGCCAGTCGGATGCCGAAAAAAATCATCTTATTGATGCGCTTTGTTTTGAATTAGGAAAAGTGGAAACGCCGGCGATAAGAAAGAGAATGGTTCATTTGTTGTCTTATGTGGAAATGTCTCTTGCCGCACCTGTAGCAGTTTATCTTGGAATCGATATCCTTCCTGTACCTGAAGGTTATCTCAACAGAAGCTTTGGGGCAGATGCAAATCCAGAGGATTTCCAACCTCTACCCGTAAAAAGCAGTGTGGAAATATCAGATGCACTGAGTATGGCGAATACTATCAAGAACAGTATTCTTACGAGGAGGATAGCCTTTTTGTTCGCTGATGGAGTGGATCAGAATTCAGTAGATAGTGTAAAGAGTATACTTGAAGCGCAGGGTGCCGTGGTTGATTTTGTAGCTCCCCGATTATCTCCGGTATCTTCTGATTCCGGTGTTGAATATATTCCCAATAAAAGTTTTCTTACTACGGCTTCTGTTTTGTATGATGCTGTTTATATTCCGGGCGGACTCAATTCCGTGGCCACGCTGGCTGCTGAACCTGATGCCATTCATTTCTTAAATGAGGCCTTTAAACATTGTAAGGCAATTGCTGCTGATGGTGCCGCAGTGCAGGTACTGCAGGAAACCTATTTTGCTAAAAAACTTCCAAAAACATCCGGTAAGGAGGAAGCAATGGAAAAGGGAATTATTATTGGTGATGATCCCGGACAACTTGCAAATCTGTTTACAAAAGCAATTGCCAACCATCGTTTCTGGGACAGGGAAAAACCTGAAAAAGTTCCTGCCTGAGTTCAGTTTAATAAGATCATAAGCGGTTTATTTTTTTGCACTCAAACACTATGATTCAGTTATAGTTTCTCATTTTGACCTGACGGCTCACAATGACATCAGTGATTGGAATTATTAAGTAACTGTAAAAATAAAATAACAGTTACCGGAACAGCGCTTGCGTATATAGAAGATTCATAACCAGATTTCGGTTTGATTTGAACCGGGCCGCTGTTGATGTTTACGATTTAGAAAAAGGTAAAGAAGGATCAAACTATCTACCTGGTTTTAAGAATTGCTTTCCTTGACAAATTAAAACTATTCGATTAGATATTATTTTAATCCGTTTGTGTAAACCCTGTATTTAGTTCACTATTTAAATCTCAATTATTTCAGATGAAATCAGATATAATCAAGGGCCTTCAGAAAAAGAAGAATCAGATTTTAGAAGACTGGATTACAATTCAGGTAGCTGACGCCGGTTTAAGAGAAGATTTGATGAGTAACGATGAACTCCGCGAACAATCGAGCGAGCTGCTTGATGCATTACTGAAAGCAATAAATGATAAAAACATCATCAATATCGAATCTCCGGATTTTGAACAGGTGCACGAAATTTTGGCTGGCTTATCTATATCAAGGGCACGCCAGGGTTTTTCACCAAGGGAAACCGGCATTTTTGTATACAGTCTGAAGGAAGCGTTATTGAAGAACCTTGATATTGACCAAACGGAAGATGTAAAAACTACCGTGGAAACAATTTTTAAGATAAACAGGCTTCTGGACAATCTCAGTGTGGTGACTTTTGAAACCTATATCAAAGGGAGAGAAGAAGTGATTCTTCGTCAGACGGACGAAATAACTGAAATCTCCACACCTGTTATCAGGGTTTGGGAGGGTATACTTGCGCTTCCGATCATAGGAACACTCGACAGTGCCCGAACACAGGTGGTAATGGAGAATCTGTTACAGGAAATTGTAGAAAGCGGAAGTACCATTGCCATCCTGGATATTTCCGGAGTTCCCGCGGTTGATTCACTCGTTGCGCAGCACCTGATCAAAACGGTTGCAGCAACAAGACTGATGGGTGCGGAATGTATTATTAGCGGCATCCGTCCTGAAATTGCACAAACCGTTGTACACCTTGGTATTGATTTATCCAATATTGTAACCAAGGCAACTCTTGCCAATGCATTGAAGTATGCATTTGCACTGTTAAAACTGGACGTAAGAAAAATTCAAAATAAAGTTTCACAATAGGTATGGACCGTATTCCCATTCTACGTATGGGGCATTTTTTGCTCGTAACGATTCAGATTGATCTTTATGACAGGCTTGCAACAAATCTGGAAAGCGATCTTGTGCAGATGGTTAATAAAACCGGCGCCAGGGGAGTATTGATAGATATATCTGCATTATCGATAGTCGATTCATTTATGGGTCGGATACTGGGTAATATCGGCAGCATGTCGAAAATAATGGATGCAGAAACCGTAGTGGTAGGTATGCAACCTGCGGTAGCGATTACATTAATTGAGCTTGGTCTGGAGCTGAAAGGCGTACATACTGCACTTAATGTAGAACGCGGCATGCAATTGTTAAAAGAAAGGATTGGCTCAGATGATGAAGATGAATCAGAAGCTGATGAAGATAGTTTTGAATAAAGATTCCATGCGTATTGAAAAGGAACAGGATGTTGTCCCGTTCCGCAACCGCGTAAAAGAAAACGCAGTAAAGATCGGGATGGGTGTTGTGAATCAAACTAAACTAATCACTGCTGCAAGTGAATTGGTTAGAAATATGCTTAAATACGCAGGAGGTGGCCTTGTATTGATTGAAGCTATTACAGAGGGCCGCGATAGCGGAATAAGATTGACATTTCAGGACAAGGGACCGGGAATTAAAGATATAAGCCTCGCAATGAAAGATGGGTTTTCCTCCGGCAAAAGTTTAGGTATTGGTCTCCCGGGTACCAGGCGCCTTGTAAACGAATTTGATATCAAAAGTATTTTCGGCGAGGGAACTACTGTTTCAATTATAAAGTGGAAGAATGGTTAGTCGTACACATGTAGCTTTTAAAGCAGAGGATCGAAGTTATTTTGCCATTCTGAAAAAACAAATTCATGCTTTAGCAGTGTCCGCTGGTTTTTCAGAGAATAAAATAGGTGAAATAGATATCGTTGTGGCGGAACTGGTAAGCAACCTGGTAAAACATGCCGGAGGCGGTGAAGTTTTTGTAAAACTGATCGAGGAAAATGATTTACAGGGAATCGAACTCATTAGTTAAGACAATGGAAAGGGTATTAATGACGTGGTCAGGATGATGGCTGATGGTGTTTCCACTAAGAATACGCTTGGCAATGGTTTGGGTGCAATGAAGCGGCTATCGGATGTTTTCCAGATTTATTCGCAGAGAGATTGGGGTACGATTGTGTTGTTGCGCATTTTCGAAAAGAAGCTCCCGCATTTCCGGAAAGCACCAAAAGTAGAAATCAGATCACTGCTGATTGCAAAACCCGGTGAACTGAAATGCGGCGATGGATTTTATTCAGAGATCAATAGCAACTACATAAAACTTTTTTTAGGCGATGGGCTCGGCCATGGCGCTGAAGCAGCGAAAGCAGTTGAGCTTGCTGTTGAGGCAGTGGAGAAATGTACGGAAGAAGAGCCGGCGGAAATTATCAGATACATTCACAATTATGTAAAGAAATCCCGCGGTTTGGTAGGCACTGTTGCTATGTTTAATATTCGGGAAAAAAAATGGAGAACCTGTGGTGTGGGTAATATTTTAACAAAGATTAATACAGCAGGAACGGTGAAAGGGTATATGTCTTATAACGGTATCATTGGTTTAAATGTTCCGCATACACTCAATTCCCAGGAAACAGAATATGAGAAAGGACAGTTTTTAACGATGTGCAGTGACGGTATAAAATCGCGCTGGGAAAATTTTAAACATCCTTCTATTGTCCGTTATGATCTTTCCATTTTTTCTGCAGCGATACTAAAAGACTTTGGCAGATATACAGATGATATGTCAGTTGCCATGTGTAAACCAAATTTCTGATGATGCACGAAATTGTGAAAGTGACGCTCGACAACGAAATGGATCTTATCCTTGCGCATAAGCGTTCTATGAAACTTGCTGAGATAGCCGGTTTGTCACTCTCTGCTCAAACAACATTCGCAACGGCGGTTTCCGAAGTTGCAAGAAATACCATTGAAAGCGGCAAAAGCGGAAGCCTGGTTTTGCAGGTTGAAATTGACAACAGAGACAGGTATATTGTAGCCTGCTTAAAAGGCAAATATGCGCTGGATGAAGCCAGGGAAGGATTGGCATTTGCGAAAAGACTTGTGAGCCGTTATAATGTAAGTTCTGAAGAAGCTGAGACATCTGTTGATCTGTTTTATTCCATATCGCCATTATTCCGTGTTGATATTCAGAAGCTCGATGAGTGGAGGTCAATGTTCCGTAATGAGCCCCCTATCTCCCCCTATGACGAATTAAAACGGAAAAATGAGCAGCTACAACAACTTTCTGATAAGATTCAAAAGAGCGAAGCACAATACAAAACACTCACCAACTCCCTTCCCCAGATTATTTTTTCAATAGGCGCGGATGGCGAAGTGCTTTATGCAAATAAATGGTTGACGAGTTACTCGGGTGAAACCGTAGAAAGTATTAACAGGAGCAAATGGAAATCGTTTTTACATACCGATGATTATCCTTCTTTTCTGCTATTGCTTAATACAGAAATTGCCAAAGGAGTAGCAACTATCAGAATTCAGGCGAGATTGAGAAATATGGCCTCTAGACAGGATTTGTGGCAGCATGTCGGTTTTCCTCCTTTTAACAATGAAGGCGGCGAGGTGCAGTACTGGATAGGTTATATGGTAGATATACATGCACAAAAAAATCTTGAAGAAACTTTAAGAGACAATGTTGAATTAAAAGAAGCGCAGGAACAACTGAAAGAGATTCAGTATTCACAGGAGCAATATATCCGGGAATTAAACCGGAGTAACCTGGAGTTGCAGCAATTTGCTTTTATTGCATCGCATGATCTGCAGGAGCCGGTACGGAAGTTAATGTACTACAGCGACACACTGATCAATAAGTATAGTGCCTCTCTTGAACCCAAAGCAGTTGAGCACCTGAATGCGATGCTGCACTCTGCCGCCCGTATGCGCGTGCTCATAAAAGACCTGCTTGTTTTTTCACAGATCAACAGTGACTCAATAAATTTTGAACCGATTGATCTGAACAGGATTATTGAGAATTCAAAAAATAATTTTGAGATAATCATTGCAGAAAAGAAAGCGGTGATCAATGTTGGTCTTCTGCCGTTGGTACATGGGGATCGCAGCATGATCGGTCAGTTATTTGAAAATATTATCAGTAATTCCCTTAAATATTCAAAGGATGATTATCCTGTTGAAATCAATATAACATCTTTAACTGAAGGGTCGTATGCCGAGATCGCTGTAAGAGATAATGGAATCGGATTTGATGAAAAATACCTTCCGCAGATGTTCACTTTGTTTCAAAGATTGCATGACCGGGTAAAATACGATGGTACAGGCCTCGGTCTGGCAATTTGTAAAAAAATTGTTGATATACACGGGGGAAAAATAAGGGCAACTGCTACGGAAGGTGAAGGCGCAACTTTTTATATCAGGCTTCCATTGGAAAGAGCAAGAGAAAGAGAAAGAGAAAGAGAAAAAGAAACAGAAACAGGAACAGAAACAGAAACTGCAAGAGAAAGAGGAGCAGAAACAATTACTAACAAATGAGTTTAAAAAAAATTTTGTTGGTAGATGATGATCCGGACGACCGGATGATATTCCAGGATGCTTTTGAAACCCTGAAAGCAGTGCAAAATATCTCAACCGCAAAAGACGGGAAGGAAGCACTTGACATGCTGGAAAAGCAGCCGCCTGGAGCAGATTTGCCTGTATTGATTGTACTTGATCTGAATATGCCCAAAATGAATGGAACTGAAACTTTAAAAAATTTGAAACAGAACCAGCGTTTCAGACAAATTCCTGTTATAATATATTCCACCTCCATAAATCCTCTTGAAAAAGAAAAGTGCATGGAACTCGGCGCACATTCTTATATCACAAAGCCAATTTCATGGACTGAAAGTATCGAAACTGCACAGTATTTTTTGAATATTAGTACAGAATAGTTTCAAACTGTTAGATTTAATGCAACTAAAATATTGTTAATTACAAAGAGATTTATGCCGTCGGACGGTGAACGATTCTCATCGAATTTGTTTTGGTTAAATACTTCCGCATATCTGCTTTCAGTTTTATTATCTGTCCTCTGATTTTTCGCCATTGTTTGAACCGCATATAAATGAAAATCCGTTTGCTCAATCATTATTTTCTTGTTTAACTGATCATTAATGCTGCCTTCATTTATTGCAAAAACAAAATTAAATGGTCAACCAGATCATTGAAGCAATCAGCAAAAAACCTGTAGAGTAAACTATACATTGACTTCTGATTTTCCACCTGCAGTTTTCAATTTTACCTGGTAAATAGTCTGAAAATTATGCAGTACGCCTGGCACAGATTTTCATAGTATATCTGTAAAATACCGCAATGAAAAAATTCATATGTCCTTTCCTGCTGATTTTCAGTATCGCTGCCTGCAACAATAATGAAAACAAAGACAATAAAGACAGCGTCGAAAAAGCAGATTCCACCAATGAAGTTAAGGAAGAACAAAAGCCAGCTGTTATACAAACAGACGAAGCAACAACGGAGTTCCTTGTAAAAGCTGCCGATGGTGGATTAACTGAAGTCGAAGGAGCAAATCTGGCTTCGCAAAAGGCAACTAACGCGGGTGTAAAGCGCTTCGCAGAAATGATGCATCATGACCATGGCAACGCAAATGGTGAAGTTAAATCGCTTGCGGCTGCAAGAAATGTAACTATCCCGACAACACCATCAGAAAAAAACGAGGAGTCAATAGCGCAATTGTCGAAAAAATCCGGAAAGGATTTTGATAAAGATTATATGGACTGGATGGTGGACGATCACAAGAACGACATAAAACTGTTTGAAAAAGCCGCTGGTGATACAAAGGATGAATCTGTAAAAACTTTCATCAATAATACCTTGCCAACGCTCAGGGCGCATCTCGAGTCAGCGAAAGCAATCAGGAAAACCCTGAAAGGCTAGATCAATTATTTAGTCAACTAATTCTGATTAGTCAGCAAGTTGCTGGGCAGAGTAAAGCCTTATCGTACACGCATTTGTTAATGAGTTGTATGATAGGGCTTACTCTTGATTTCTAATTCTTCACTCAAAAAAATACGGTATGGAAAAAACAAATTCAGGTGGCGCAGGGCGCTATACCCTGATCACAGGCGGAACACAGGGAATAGGTTATGAACTCGCGCGCGTTTTTGCTATGAACGGACACAATTTAATCCTGGTTGCAAGGGATGAAGATGAGCTCGCTTCAACGAAAGACGCCTTGCAGATTTTTAATGTTGATATCGTTACAATATCAAAAGATCTTTTCGAAGTTGACAACGCGTTTGAGTTGTATGAAGAAATCAAAGACAGAGATCTCGAAGTTGATATTCTTGTGAATAATGCGGGGCAGGGACAGTATGGAAAATTTGCTGACACCGATATCTGGCGCGAATTATCAATCATTCAGTTGAACATCTCTTCACTTATTGTTCTAACCAAAGAGTTTTTGTATGATATGCTGGCAAATGGTCACGGGAAAATCCTGAATCTTTCTTCAATCGCCAGCAAAACACCCGGCCCATGGCAGTCAGTATATCATGGTACAAAAGCTTTTGTTCAATCATTTACTGAAGCCCTTAGAAACGAAGTAAAAGACCAGGGAATTGTAGTGACAGCTTTGTTACCTGGCGCGACGGATACTGATTTTTTCAGCAAGGCAGATATGCTCGATTCAAAAGCTGTTAGAGAAGGAAATCTGGCAGACGCATCAAAAGTTGCTGAAGACGGCTATAAGGCATTGATGCGGGGGGATGATATGGTAGTATCTGGATTTAAAAATAAAATGCAGGTTGTAATAAGTAATATCCTTCCCGATAGTGTAGTGGCCGAATCAGTAAATAAGCAACAAAGACCAGCAGATGATAAATAACATCACCAATCGAAAATCCTTTTAAAATAATTACCATGAAAGCAGCGGTTATTCACGGAGTTGGAAAAGTTAAATACGATACAGTAGATGATCCTAAACTTAAATCAGACAGGGATATCATTTTGAAGGTTACTGCTACTGCGATCTGCGGCTCTGATCTGCATATATATTCAGGAGGAATTCCGCAACCGAGGCCAATGGTATTAGGCCATGAGTTTATGGGAATAGTGGAAGAAGTTGGCAGTTCAGTCAGGAATCTTATGGTGGGTGACCGGGTTGTAGTACCTTTTCCGATTGCATGCGGAGGTTGTTTTTTTTGCAACCATGATTTGCCGGGGCATTGTGAAAACAGCAATCCTGAACATTATGGACCTGAAGGTGGATTATTAACGCAAAAAGGCGGGGCGCTGTTCGGTTATACTGATTTGTATGGCGGGTATGATGGTGGCCAGGCTGAGTA
>JAATGW010000025.1 GCA_015654495.1 Chitinophagales bacterium | reverse complement strand
CTTTTCAGAATGGTGGATATAGTTGGGGCATAGGTTGATGGCCTGCCAATACCCAGCTCTTCCAGTTTTTTTACCAGTGAAGCTTCTGTATAGCGAGGCAGCGGACGGCTAAACCGTTCGGTCGCTTTCATATCTTTCAGGCTCAGTTGCTGACCTACAGCCAGCGGGGGCAGCATTCCTTCTGCACTGTCTTCCTCCGGAGAATCGTCCTCTTCGTCCTTTCCCTCCATATAAACTTTCAGAAATCCGTCAAATTTCAATACTTCGCCCTGCGCAGCCAGCTGTTCCTTATTTGTTGAAATTTCAATTTTAGCGGTTGTTTTTTCCAGTTCGGCATCTGACATCTGGGAGGCCATGGTGCGTTTCCATATCAGGTCATACAAGCGTTGTGCATCGGCAATATCCACACGGGTTGTGTCCATATTGGTGGGGCGGATTGCTTCATGCGCTTCCTGGGCCGATTCATTCTTATTCTTAAACTTCCTCACCTGTACGTATTCTTTTCCATAGCTGGAATTGATCTGCGCCTTTATACCATCCATGGCAGTATCACTAAGGTTCACGCTGTCAGTACGCATATAGCTTATATGGCCGGCTTCGTACAGTTTCTGCGCCAGGATCATTGTGCGACTCACTCCATAACCGAGTTTCCGGCTGGCTTCCTGCTGAAGGGTTGAGGTTGTAAAAGGTGCAGCCGGTGATTTTTTTGCAGGCTTAACCTGGATGTCTGCAACCTTGTATCCCGCGCCGACACAGGATTTCAGAAATTTTTCAGCATCTTCAGCCACGGCATATTTTCCACCTTCAGCCTTAAACTGGACAATTTTTCCCTGAATATCTTTTGCCGAAAAAATCGCGTCCACCTTAAAACTGCTGACAGAAGTAAAAGCATTAATTGCACGTTCCCGTTCCGCAATTAACCGGACCGCCACACTTTGAACCCTTCCGGCACTAAGGTTATTGCGCATGCTCATCTTTCGCCATAAAATGGGCGAAAGTTCAAATCCCACGATCCTGTCCAGAATTCTACGGGCCTGTTGGGCATTCACCAGATTCATGTCCACGGTTCTTGGAGAAGCTACTGCAGACTTTATTGCGGGCTTGGTGATTTCGTGAAAAACAATTCGTTTGGTAATAGCAGGATCCAGACCCAGCACTTCACATAAATGCCAGCTGATGGCTTCCCCTTCGCGGTCCTCATCCGTTGCCAGCCAAACTTCGTCAGATTTTTTAGCAACCAGTTTCAATTCGGTCACTACTTTTTTCTTATCCTCAGGCACGATGTACCGGGGCTTAAAGCCCTTATTCACATCAATACCCATCTCATCTTTTTCAAGATCACGGATATGTCCAAAACAACTCTTTACCTCGAAATCTGCTCCAAGAATTTTTTCGATGGTTTTGGCCTTTGCCGGTGACTCAACTATTAAAAGGTTTTTTGCCATAAGTTGGTGGTTCCTTCGGAATTTAACCGGGTTCTCACTTAATTTTCCGGAAAATTTTCGGTTCCGGAACTACCCGTCGCCGGGATTTTAAAGCTGCAATAATAAGCTAATGTTGATAATTTCAGAAAATGACCCTCAGTTCCGGTCTGGATGAGGAGCAAATTAGTGACAAAAATTCCATGAAACAAGGGTAAAAGCCCGAAATCCGGGTGAAAAATCTGTCAAAATTTCCGCATTTTGATCGCAAATTTGTTGTTTAAAAAATATTTAATACATGAACGTCGTGATAATAGGATCGGGAAATGTGGCTCAGATTCTGGCCAGAATGATTGTAAAAACCAGGCATCAGCTCGCAGGAATTGTTTGTCGCAATCCTGAAAATCTACTTTCTGCACCGATTAGCCCCGGGACATCACGATTCCTTTCCTTTGCAGACAAGCCGCCTGAAGCAGATATCTATATTGCTGCGGTTTCAGACAGGTTTCTGCCTGAACTCCACCAGCATTTTAAGCCACAGGTTGGGATTATCGTTCATACGGCAGGTTCCGTGCCTGTAAACGTGCTCAAACAATTTAAAATTCCGTTTGGAGTCCTTTATCCTTTGCAAACCTTAAGAAGGGAAACCCTTTTGATCCCTGAAGTACCCTTTCTTGTAGATGGGTCAGACGAGGATACCATAAAATTAATAGAAGGATTCGCGCGGGATCTTTCTGAAAAAGTAACAAAGGCCGGAGATGATATTCGAAAAAAGTTTCATCTGGCTGCAGTGTACTCTGCGAATTTTATCAATTATCTGATCATTCAGACTTTTCAATACTGCAAAGCTGAAAACCTGGATACTGGAGTGCTGCTACCAGTCTTAAACGAAACAATTAAAAGGTTAAGTGATTTTGCTCCCTCGGATGTTCAGACGGGGCCTGCTATGCGTGATGATCAGCCGACTATTGATGTACACCTGAAGATGCTTGAAGATTATCCTGAAATGAGAAGGTTTTACGGGATTTTTACTACATCGATTAAAAATTATTACCAGCATAGTGGCAAATCTGGTTGATCAATTAAGAAATATATTTTTTCAATCGGCGCCCAAACCATTTATTAATTTCGGAATATGAATCTGCTGGAAATTTTCAAGCGGGTGCGGGCTTTTGTTTTTGATATGGATGGCGTATTAACAGACGGATCCCTGCTCATTTTACCGGATGGAGAATGGGTTCGGCGGATGGATATTAAAGATGGCTATGCATTACAGCTGGCAGTTAAAAGCGGCTACCATATTGCAGTAATTACGGGATCCGGGTCCGCTCCGGTTGCTGAAAGATTAAAGCGTTTAGGCGTCACTGATGTATTTCAGCAGGTATCCCATAAGGTAACGGTATTAAAACAGTGGGCGGAGGGCAAGGGGTTGAATCCGGAAGAAATAGTATTCATGGGTGATGATATTCCCGATCTTGGTGCAATTCAGTTTGCCGGAGTGGGATGCTGCCCGGCCGATGCTGCCCCTGAAATCCGGGCCCTTTCAAAATATATTTCATCGCGGGATGGGGGGAAAGGTGCCGTGAGGGACGTAATTGAAAAAGTACTAAAACTCCACAACCTGTGGAATAAAGATGCGGGGGTTAGCAGTATCTGATTTCTTGGTTATCTTCACAGCATGAATCTTTTCGGCGCATTCATACGACTTGTTCGCTATCCTAATCTTTTTTTTATAGCGCTTACACAAGTGCTTTTTTATTTCTGTGTTGTAATTCAGCAGCACGGGAATAATCCGGGATCAACAGTTACACTAACTATTCCCATGCTGGTGTTGCTGATCATCGCGTCTGTACTGATTGCTGGTGCAGGTTATGTGATCAATGATTATTTCGATCTTAATATCGATCGTATAAACAAACCGGAGCGACTGGTTGTTGAAAAACTGATAAAAAGGAGGTGGGCAATTCTCTGGCATCTTTGTCTTTCTGCTGTAGGTCTGCTGATCAGTTTTTATCTCGGATGGAAAACAGGGAATCCGATTGTTGGAATTTTTAATCTTCTTGCTGTTTTTCTGCTCTGGTTTTATTCAACCAATTTCAAAAGACAATTGCTGATCGGGAACGTCGTGATTTCCCTGCTAACAGCATGGGTGGTGCTCGTCATGTATGTGTGTGAAGCAAAATTCAATTTAAGCAGCCTGCCCGAAGCTCAGATCAGTTACCTCACAAGTATTTATAAACTGGCTGTTGTATATGGAGGCTTTGCCTTTATTATTTCCCTGATCAGGGAAGTTGTAAAAGATATAGAAGATATGGAGGGTGATATGAAGTATAATTGTAAAACACTTCCGGTTGCATGGGGAATGCCTTCGAGTAAATTATTTGTAGCCGTGTGGCTGATTGTGCTTATCGCTGCCATACTGATTTTACAGGTTTATGCTTTTCAGCTGCAATGGTGGTGGATGATCATTTATAATCTTGTACTTATCATCACCCCGCTGCTGATCATTTTTAAATACCTGATTTCTGCAAAAACAAGTAAGGATTTCGGGAAGGTCAGCACGATGATAAAAATGGTTATGCTTGCCGGAATAATTTCCATGTTATTTTTTAAATATTATTATTGATGCAGAAATTTGTTCTGGCGTCTGCCTCCCCGCGCAGAAAATCAATTCTTGAACTGGCACTTCTCAATTTTGATATTCTTCCCGGCGAAACAACAGAAACATATCCGGCTGGACTTAGCCCTGAGCAGGTGACCATACACGTTGCCCGCGAAAAGGGAATTGCAGCAAGAAATAAGCCCCTGTTTGCAATGTATGAAGCCGACCACCCGATCCTCTCTGCAGATACTATTGTTGTACTTGACGACAGGATCATTGGAAAGCCAACAAATGTAGAAGAAGCCATAAATATTCTTCGCTCTTTGTCAGGAAGGAAACATAAAGTGATCACGGGCGTTGTTATCAGTACCAGCATGAAAGAAATTGCTTTCGCTGAAACAACAGAAGTAAATTTCAATACACTTAGTGAGGAGAGCATCAGGTTTTATGTAGAGGAATACAGACCTTTTGATAAAGCCGGTGCTTATGCCATCCAGGAATGGATCGGCGTTATCGGCATCAGTGGAATTTATGGCGACTACTACAATGTAATGGGGCTTCCTGTAAACCGTGTTGTTACTGCTTTAAATGAACATTTTTAAACAGTTTTTTCCGGAAACGGCCGGTGTTTTTCACTTGGGAAGGCCCTGCGTCCGCATTAATTTTAGAGAAATGAATGCAGATGCAGGAAAAACTGCTGCAGTTTATCTGGGCGCAAGGTTATTTTAATCAGCAGGAATTAATCACTACAACTGGTGAGGAAATAAAAATCATTTTTCCCGGCGAATGGAATAGCAATCAGGGTCCTGATTTTATCAATGCAAGACTTATAATCGGAAATACTGCCTGGGCAGGGCAGGTCGAATTACATATAAAAAGTTCCGACTGGCGCCTTCACAATCACCAGACTGATCCCAATTACAGAAATGTGATACTGCATGTGGTATGGGAAAACGATGGATATGAAACAGAGAATATTCCAGTGCTGGAACTCAGCGGACGGGTGCCGGGAATTCTTATCAGCAGGTATCAGAGCTGGATGAATAATATGGGCCATATTGCCTGCGAAAGAGAATGTGTAAACAATGGATTTTTACATGATCAGGAATGGTTCGGGCAGCTTATAAAAGAACGGCTGAATAATAAATCCATCGTTTTTTACGAATTGCTTGAGCGTTCAAACGGAAACTGGAGTGAGGTTTTCTGGCGGATGCTTGCGAGGAATTTTGGTTATAAGATCAATGCTGATGCATTCGAAGCAGTCGCAGTATCTCTTCCACTGAATTTACTGAGCAGGCATAAACACCAGATACATCAGATTGAATCCTTATTGCTGGGTCAGGCCGGTCTGTTGCGGGGCAAGGCCAGGGATGCATACACGAGACTTTTACAAAAAGAATATCATTTTCTAAAAACGAAATATGGTCTTAAACCAATTTCAATACAGGTGCAGTTCCTCAGAATGAGACCCAGGAATTTTCCTACAATCAGGCTGGCCCAGCTTGCGCAGCTGATAAAGGAGTCGGTTCACCTGTTCTCGGTTATTAAAGAGGAGAATCAGTTGTCAGTATTAAAAACGCGATTGCGTGTTACGGCCAATGATTACTGGCATGAGCATTACAGGATGGGAGTTGAGTCGGTGTCAGAAGAGAAACCACTTGGAGATCCGATGATCGAGAACATCCTTATCAATACAATCGTGCCGGCGCTCTACGCTTATGGTTCTTATTATAAAGATGACCTCATCATCAGTAAATCACTGCAATGGCTAAACGAAATGCATCCCGAAAAAAATAGTGTTATCGGAGTTTACGGGAGGCTGGGTTTTTCTGCTTCAAATGCGGCCGATACCCAGGCATTGCATGAATTGAAAAAATCTTATTGCGACAAGAAAGGTTGTTTGAACTGTTCTATTGGCAAAACATTTCTTCGTATTTCAGGGAATCGGAATATCCTTTCTCAGGCTGCAGATAAAAACGCAGAATAAATTAAGCCTGAGGATCCGTACGGATGCCAACCTTGGCAAAAAGACCTCCGAGGTTTAGAACAAACTAAGCTGGCTTCCGGGTCGCTTAAACTGGGAGCTGTCCGGATGCCACTCTTCAAGATTCATTGCAAATTTTTTTCCGTATTTTTTGAACTGTTCCGATACCATCGCTGCAATCGGCCCTTCGCCGCGCATCCTCACGCCAAAACGGGAATCATTCACTTTGCCGCCATGCGACTCTTCAATCAGATGCCACACTTTTTCAGCCCGGTCGGGAAAATTTTTAAATAACCAGTCGTGAAAAATTAGCGGCAATACGCCGTTCAATCTTATAAAAGTATAGGCCGTAAAACTGGCTCCATGGTCTTTTGCCGCTTCGATAATAGAACTCAGTTCATGATCATTCAATCCCGGAATTACAGGACCGATCATTACACCAACGCGTACACCGGCTTTGCTGAGTTCGCGCATGGTATTAAATTTCTGGCTTGCTGTGGTTGTTCTTGGTTCCATAAACCTGCGCAGTTTTTCATCAAGCGTCGTAACTGAAAATAAAACCGAAACCAGGCGCTGTGAAGCCATTTTGCTTAACAGATCAAGGTCTTTGACAATAAATGAATTTTTTGTTATGATTCCAACCGGTTGCCGGAACTGGTAACAGATTTCGAGCATCTGGCGGGTGAGCCTGTAAGTTTGCTCAGCAGGCTGATAACAATCGGTATTCCCGCTTAGCATAATGGGGCGGCATTCCCATGATGGCTTCATGAGGAAATCATGAAGTAGCTCAGGCGCATTTTTCTTAACCAGAATTTTTGATTCAAAATCGAGCCCCGCGCTGAAGCCATGGTATTCGTGCGCATTACGTGCATAACAATAAATACATCCATGTTCGCAACCTGAATAAGGATTCATACTGTATTCCAGCCTTAGATCAGGACTGTCAACTTTGTTCACAATTGATTTGGCCAGCTCTTCGATATACACAGTTTGGATCGGCTTTTCTTCCCAATCATCAACTGCAGAATCGATCTCCCTGTCGAGACGATGTTTCAGGAAGCGATTACTGCTGTTTATCTGCGCACCGCGACCTCGCCGGTAGTTCTGTTCATCCATATTGCAAATTACTAAAAATATTAGCACGTTTATGCAAATCAATTTAGTAGCCAGCATGGTCGGACCTAATCAGGAAGCGGAAGGCCAGTTGAAATCGACGTTTAATTTAATATCCGGATGAATGCTTTCAGCGACCGGGCAGGTCATGGCGATGCGTTCGAGTTCTTCCTTTTGAGAAGGAGTTGGAGTAAAATTTTCAGGGTAATGAAATGTTAAATTTAAGCCTCCGATCCGGCGGGGATTGGCTGCCATAATTTTTAACACATCTATTTTTATCCCACGAAGATCATTTTCCATATGTTTTGCCTTGATAGCTATAGTTGTTAGCATACAGCTGGCAAGAGCTGTCCCAACAAGGTCCGTAGGCGAAAATCTTTCACCCTTTCCTTCGTTATCAACAGGGGCATCGGTCTCAAAATCAGACGAAGATCGGACATGAGTGGCAACAGTTCTCAGCCCACCTTCGTATATAACATTTGAAGTCATTGTTCGTAATTTGCATAAATTTACATCCATAATACAAATATTATTAAGTGAAAGGACCTATAATTTTCACAGGATTGTTGCTGCTGGCTTTGTCAATGCAGGCGCAGGAGCAGGAACCTGAACCGTCAAGGGTACCCGCAAAATCCAGATCTGATAAAAAAGCTGAAAAAAGAGAAAGGATCAATAATATGATCCGGATGGAAGAGGAGGGAGAGCCTGCCTACAGAAAACATAATATTTTCGGGATTAAGTTCAATAATGATGGCTATGGCCTTTCGTATGAACTGGGCAAGTTAAAAACTCCATACAGGGCTACAATTTATCAGATTGAACTGAATGAAAAAAAGCATGCGAAGGAAGAAAAACAAAGTACCAGTGATAATATTGGTAACGGTTTTGTAGTGCTTGGCAATCCCTTCATTTATGGAAAGCAGAACTCATTTTACCAGTTGAAACTGGGCATCGGTCAGCAACTCATGATCGGAGGCAAGGGAAATAAAAATGGGGTAGGGGTTTATGCCCTTTTTGCCGGAGGGTTTTCAGCGGGTTTGATGAGGCCATATTATATTGAAGTTGAATCTCCGCCTAATTCAGGCCAGGTTAAAAAAATAAAATACACACAGGCTGATAGTGCAGAATTTCTGGGGCCCTTTATTGTTGGGGGGACAGGAATATCTTCAGGCTGGGGTGAAATGAAATTTGTTCCGGGCATACATGCGAAAGCAGCCCTCCGGTTTGACTGGGCAAGATTTAATAACACTATTACAGCAATTGAATTCGGCTTTAATTTCGAATATTATACAAAGAAGATCGATCAGATGGTAGGTGTAGGTGGAAAGAATTTTTTCAATAACGGATATATCTCGCTCCTTTTCGGAAGCCGAAAGTAGCGGGATAGGGCTGAAAGAATTATAAAAAAACAATGAAAGAACTGACAGTTATAGATCCGGTTGTGGAACAAAAACCAAAAAAACCAGACTGGTTGAGGGTTCGACTACCCATTGGCGAAAGTTACCGGAATGTAAGAAACCTGGTTGATACACATAAACTTCACACCATTTGCGAAAGCGGAAATTGTCCGAATATGGGTGAGTGCTGGGGAGCCGGAACAGCCACCTTCATGATACTTGGAAATGTATGTACAAGAAGTTGCGGATTTTGTGCGGTTGCAACCGGGCGGCCCGGAGCAGTGGATTGGGATGAACCGCAACGTGTAGCGGAAGCAATTCATTTGATGAAGGTGAAGCATGCGGTTATTACTTCTGTAGACCGTGATGAATTAAAGGATGGGGGAAGTATTGTCTGGTATAACACAATCCGCGCCGTTAAAACACTAAACCCGGATACTACGCTTGAAACACTTATTCCTGATTTCAAGGGAGAGAAGGAAAATATAAACCGCATCATTGAAGCAGCTCCTGAAGTTGTTTCGCATAATATTGAAACCGTAGAGCGGCTTACCCGCCAGGTTCGCATACAGGCCAAATACTGGCGTAGTATGGAAGTGCTGCGTATCCTCAAAGAAGGCGGCATGCGTACAAAATCAGGAATCATGCTGGGTTTGGGAGAGAAAAAAGAGGAAGTTATACAAACCCTGAAAGACCTTAACAACAGCGGAGTAGATGTGGTAACAATCGGTCAGTACCTGCAACCAACACGTAAACATTTACAGGTTGCCCGATTTGTACATCCTGATGAATTTGCTGAATACCGTGAAATCGGCTATTCTTTGGGGATAGATTATGTGGAGAGCGGCCCGCTTGTGAGATCAAGTTATCACAGCGAAAAGCACGTAGTTCCTGGTTATGGCCGTGAAAAATGGCTTACTGAGCAGTTGTTAAACGTTGAACGTTGAACGTTTAACGTTATCGTACATCCCATACGAGTGCGCTTGCACCAAGTATCGCCGCATCTGCTTCCTTCAATTCGCTGAACAACAATTTTACTTTATTCTGGAAGATCGGTAGCAGGTGTTTTTCCATATTCTCGCGGGTGGGTTTAAGAATCATTTCACCTGCTTTTGCCATTCCACCGAATAATACAATTGCTTCAGGGCTGCTGAACATCACAAAATTCGCCAGCGCAAGTCCTAAAATATTCCCGGTGTAATTGTAAACTTCGATCGCAAGCTGATCTCCTGCCATTGCACAATCATACACAACCTTTGCATCAATTTCATCCTTATTATATGCACGCATGGAACTTTCAATGCCCGGATGTTCATCAAGAAATTCGACGGCAGTGCGTGCAACACCCGTTGCCGATGCATATGCTTCCAGGGATCCAAGGATTCCCGTACCCGGATGAAGCCGTCCCCCTGGAATTATAATGGTATGACCCAGTTCTCCGGCAAAACCGTCGTGCCCATAGATCAGCTGACCATTAGCTACAATTCCGCTTCCAACGCCGGTTCCGAGGGTAATCATAATAAAATCACGCATACCCTTAGCCGCACCATAGGTCATTTCGCCAACTGCTGCTGCATTCGCATCATTGGTAAGCCTTGCCTTGATGCCGAACTTTTTTGTTATCAGATCTGCGAGTGGAATAATTCCTTTCCATTTCAGATTTGGCGCATATTCGATTGTTCCTTTATAAATATTTCCATTGGGCGCGCCGATGCCGATGCCCCGGATCATTCCAATACCTCCGACTTCCGTAATTCCAGGAATTATGGCATCATACAGTTCATCAATAAAATCTTCCACAGCATCTTTTGTATTAGTGGAAATTGAACCATAATGAAATATATCACCGTGTGTATTAACCAGTCCGAATTTTGTATTTGTACCTCCGAGATCAACACCAAGCGCGAATTGTTGCGATACCGGTGGAACTGCATTCGTTAAATCCATAAGAAAAAGATGATTTTAATGACCTCCCGAGATTTGCTCGTCAAAGTTAAGTCCCTGTTTGTTCAGCACGTTGCGCAATTTCACCGCAAGAAGAATCAAAATTGCAAAACATGCCGCTGCCACCAGGTATGATTTATGCAAACCTATTGCACCATCTCCAACAGCTCCCTGGAATGGCGGGATAACTGCAGCACCTAATATCATCATGATAAGCATTGCAGACCCTTCGCTTGTGTATTTACCAAGACCGCCGACGCCCAATGCAAAAATGCAGGGCCACATAACAGAACAACAGAGTCCGCCGGAAATGATTGCAAACACGGAAACTATACCTGTTGTATATGATCCGATGATCATGGCAATGGTGCCAAGGATGGACAGCGTTAAAAGTGTTTTCACCGGCTTTTCCTGGCCGAAGAAAAAAGCAGCAATGGCGACCACAATGCAGATTGCCTATGGGTAAAGGTTACCGATTTCATTTCCTGAAATCTTGTTTACAAGAAGAATAACGGCAAAGGCAATAAATGGAACGATAACCATTGCAATTTTTTTGGATACAGCGGAAAGGCTGAATACACTTATTGCACCAGTCCACCTTCCAATCATAAGACTTCCCCAGTACAGGGAAATATATTGTGATATTTCACTTTCTGATAAACCTGCTTCATTGAAATAGCCCGGAACTTTTAGTAAGGCACCGAAATTATTGTCGATAGTAACTTCCACACCCACATAAACGAATATGCCAAACATACCGTAAATAAGCTGCGGGAATTTCATTGCGCCCCAGCCGTCGGGCTTTTTTTCAGCCGCACTGTTTCCATAAAACAAAATAGTGGCAACTGCAATCATGGTGGCAATCAGCAGATATAGTTTAGGCGTGTCTGTAAGTTGACCTATCAATATAATAACAACTATCAGCAAAAGCATTAAAAAAAGTGCCCATGAAGCCTTGGTTGCCTTTTCGAAAGGCTCAAGGTTTTTACCATCGGGCAGTTTCGAAAACAGAAAGAAGAGCGCCACTACAGCAAAAACAATGGCGACAATTATATAAAGATTATTGATGTTTTTAACGGTATAAATGACATCTGTTGTTTTCTCGCCGATGGAGCCAAACAGGAACAAACTCACGATAACCGGTCCCAGTGTGGTTCCGAAAGAGTTTACTCCACCACCCAGGTTTAACCTGTGAGAGCCTGTAGCCGGGTCTCCCAGCGCAATGGCAAATGGTTGTGCGCAGGTTTGCTGCAGAGAAAACCCCAGCGCAACTACAAATAAAGAGCCCAGGATCGCATAAAATGAATTGGCATTGGCGGACGGAATGATCAGCAGGGCACCTATAACCGAAATAAAAAGTCCGTAAATAATGCCTCTTTTGTATCCGATCTTATTCACGATATCGTATCCGGCAATATTGGAAACGATGAACAGAATAAGCGAACCAATGAAATAAGCCCCGTAAAAGGCAGATCCTATCAGCTGCGACTGAAATTGTGTTAAAGAGAAATGTGTTTTACAGAAAGGGATCAGGATACTATTAGAAGCTGCAATAAATCCCCAGAAGAAGAATACGATCACTAACGTTCCAAGCGCACTATGGTTAGTGGGTTTTGCGGGTTGCCTCATGAGCCGTGATTGGTTTAAGTTGGTTTGAAACCTGAAAATAATAAGAATTACTTAGCATAAAAATATTTTTATCATTGTAGCATGATGAATCGATATACTTCTTAATTTGAATCAATTAAACCGCAAAAGGGGATGGAAATCATACACGTATCGGCCGAATGTTATCCGGTAGCTAAAGCAGGAGGCCTCGGCGATGTGGTTGGCGCACTTCCCCGATACCAGAATCAACTCGGGCATATTGCCAAAGTGGTGATGCCCATGTACAATACAAAATTTTTATATAACAACCAATGGGAACTCGTTCATAAGGGTGGCGCCAACCTCGGTTACTGGTGGTTTGAATACACAGTTATCAAGGAAATAACCAATGTTCTGGGTTTTGATCTTTATCTTATTGATATCGGCGGACTACTCGACAGGGAAAAAGTATATGGATATGATGACGATACTGAGCGGTTTACAGCTTTTCAGATTGCTGTAGTCGACTGGATCGCAAAATGGAATCACGAACCCGATGTGATACATGTACATGATCATCACGCAGCTCTTATCCCATTTATGATGCAAAATTGTGTCGGGTTCCGGAACCTGGCAGATATTCCGTCAGTAATTACCATTCACAATGCGCAGTACCAGGGTTGGCTGGGATGGGATAAGAGCCATTACATACCTGAGTGGGATCAGTGGAAATGGGGCCAGCTGGAGTGGAATAATATGATCAATCCCCTTGCATCAGGCATCAAATGTGCGTGGAAAGTGACTACTGTAAGCTGGAGCTATATGGAGGAGCTCAAGTACATGAGCAACGGGCTTGAAGCACTTTTTGAATATGAAAAAGGAAAATGTTCGGGTATCCTTAATGGTATTGATACGGTTGTATGGGATCCTGAAACCGATAAATATATCGATGATCATTATAAAGCGCTTGATGTAAAAAGGGGTAAAACAGCAAGCAAGGAAAAATTATGTGAAACTTTTGAGCTTGATCCTGAAAAGCCACTTTTCGTTTTTATAGGCAGACTTGTTGGCGAAAAAGCTGCGGATCTTTTGCCACAGGTTATAGGTGATAGTTTCTATCATATCGGAAGAAAAATGAATTTTCTGATCCTTGGCAGTGGAGATCCATATGTGGAATCGCAGCTTGAAATATTAAAAGCATACAGTGCCGGCGACTATAATGTATTTGTAGGATATAATGAAGCACTCAGCCACCTGATGTATGCAGGTGCGGATTTTATACTTATGCCCTCAAGGGTGGAGCCCTGCGGATTGAATCAGATGTATGCAATGCGATATGGGACTGTGCCGATAGTAAGAAAAACAGGAGGCCTGAAAGATACGGTTATAGATTATGGTGATCCTGATGGTTATGGCATTACTCATCTTTATGCAAGTGTCGGAGATATTACTCAGGGCATTTTTCGTGGCCTCGAATTATATGAAGACAAAAAGAGGTTGAAGGATGTGAGGAAAACAATGATGAAACTGGATTTCAGCTGGGACAACAGTGCCCAACAATATATTAACCTTTATTCAACTTTGCATTAAATTACACTCTAACTAACAACCATATGAAAAAAGAAGTGATAGCTATCATTCTTGGCGGTGGTGCCGGAACAAGATTGTTTCCGCTCACAGCTACGAGAAGTAAGCCGGCGGTACCGATTGCCGGAAAATACAGGTTGGTTGATATTCCGATTTCCAACTGCCTCAATTCAGGCATTGGAAGAATGTATGTGCTTACGCAATTCAACTCCGCTTCGCTGAATAAACATATTAAAAACACTTATCACTTCAGTGTGTTCAGCTCAGCATTTGTTGATATTATAGCAGCGGAACAAACACCCGATAATCCGGCCTGGTTCCAGGGTACTGCAGACGCAGTGAGGCAATCACTCAGGCATGTTGAACAGCAGGACTTCGATTATTTGCTGATCCTTTCCGGTGATCAGCTTTATCAGATGGATTTCCAGGAAATGGTTGATGAACATATTGCGAAAGGAGCCGATATCTCCATAGCTACCATTCCGGTAAACGCAAAAGATGCAACAGAATTTGGTATTCTGAAAACAAGTGATGATCATTTCATCACCTCTTTTATTGAAAAGCCAAAGAAAGAAGTACTCGAAGATTGGGAAAGTGATACCGGAGCCGAAATGAAGGCAGTGCAAAGAAATTATCTCGCCAGTATGGGTATCTATATTTTCAGCAGGAAAATTTTGTTTGATCTCCTGCAGGATGTTCATAAAGATGCCACTGACTTTGGTAAAGAAATCATCCCTCATTCAATAGAACATTTCAAGGTGCTCAGCTACCAGTATGAAGGATACTGGACGGATATCGGAAATATCTATTCATTTTTCGAGGCCAACCTGGCGCTCACCGATGAGGTTCCGCCGTTCAATCTTTTTGATAACAGCAGGGCTGTTTATACCCGTGCGCGCATGCTGCCTCCTGCAAAAATCAGCGGAACTACTCTTGAAAAAACAATCATTGCAGAAGGCTGTATTATCAATGCTTCCAGAATTGAGAACAGCGTTATCGGTATCCGTACCAGGATCGGTTCAGGTACTACAATTGTAAGCAGCTATATTATGGGTACCGATTATTATGAAACCATTGAAGACATGAATAATTCGGTGAGCAAGGGGCTTCCCAAAGTTGGTATCGGCGAACGCTGCTATATCCGCAATGCAATCATCGATAAGAACTGTCGCCTGGGAAATGATGTAAGAATTAATGGTGGCGCGCATCTTGCAAACTCTGATCATTCACTTTATACAGTAAAAGACGGCATTGTGGTAGTGAAGAAAGGCGCGATACTTCCCGACGGATTTGTAATATAACGTTAGACGTTAAACGTTCAACGTTTAACGTTGAACTTTCAACTTTTGCCATGCCAATAGCTCCTTCGCCGGTTATTGATAAACCTGATCTTAGGCCAAAACCTCTTCTAAGTTTCTGGCAGATCTTCAATATGAGTTTTGGATTTCTGGGGATACAGTTTGCATTCGCATTGCAAAATGCCAATGCCAGCGGAATACTACGGAATTATGGAGCAGAAGTGGAACAACTATCCTGGTTCTGGCTGGCAGCACCTCTTGTGGGATTGATTGTACAACCGATTGTCGGGCACTACAGCGATCGTACCTGGAATCGCCTGGGGCGCCGGCGTCCCTATTTTCTTGCCGGTGCAATTCTTTCCTCCTGTGCACTAACGCTCATGCCTAATGCCGGAATCCTCGGGTCCATTGCGCCGCTGGTTATTGTCGGCGCAGCATTCCTGATGATTATGGACGCCTGTTTTAATCTTGCGATGGAACCTTTTCGTGCGCTTGTTGCTGATAATCTGCCCGATTCTCAAAGGACCAAAGGATTTTCAATCCAGACCTGCCTGATAGGGATAGGCGCAGTGGCCGGTTCATTGTTACCTAGCATTCTTTACAATTGGTTCGATGTACCAAAGGAAGCGCCGGAAGGGGTGGTGGGACTGAATATCAGGTATGCTTTTTATATCGGCGCTGTGTTTTTTGTCGGGTCGGTATTGTGGACGGTATTTAAAACAAAGGAATATCCCCCTAAGGACTATGAACAGTTTCATGGAAAAAACGAAGATCACCATGCAGGATTGAGTTCTATATTCCGCGACTTCGCGAATATGCCACGCACTATGAAACAACTCGGCCTTGTCCAGTTTTTTTCATGGTTCGCTTTATTCGGCATGTGGGTGTTTACAACCGATTCAATTGCTACTCATATTATGGGATTGTCAGTAAACGACAAAAGTTCCGACTCCTATCGCGAAGCACAAAACTGGACTGGTGTAATATTTTCAGTTTATAACGGCGTGTCTGCCATTTATGCGCTTTGTTTACCCTGGATTGCCAACCGGATCGGGAGAAAAAAGACGCACGCCGTATCATTGATAGCAGGTGGTGTTGGATTGATCTCCATCTATTTTGCTCCGAATAAAGAATTTCTCATTTTTTCGATGGTGCTGGTAGGCATTGCCTGGGCCAGCATCCTTGCTATGCCCTATGTGATTCTCTCTTCGTCTATACCAGCAGGTAAGATGGGTATCTATATGGGTATTTTTAATTTCTTTATCACCATTCCTCAGATTCTGAATGGAATTATCGGTGGACCCGCAGTAAAACACCTTTATAACAATCAGCCGGTATATGCATTGGTGCTTTCCGGTATCTGCATGCTCTGTGCCGCCGTCAGCGTCATCTATGTGTACGATCCTGCAACAATTGCAGTGGTAGAGGAAAAACAATAAATCTCCTGCGAAATGTCTTTAAAAAATTTTCTAACCATTGTGATGCTTGCCTTTTTGCTGAATGCAGAAGGCCAGGAAATAAAGGTATATCCAACTCATTGGTGGACCGGTATGCAGGCGAAGCAATTGCAACTGATGGTGCATAACACAGGTAATATTTCCGCGGGCATTAAAATCAATTATCCGGGTATAAGAGTTGTGAAAGTCAGTCAGCCGGAAAATAAGAATTATGTTTTCATCGACCTGGAAATTGCGTCAACAACAAAGCCCGGCTCTTTTGAAATCCGTTTTTCTGATGGAAAAAAATTGCGTTACGTACTGAAAGCAAAGAGTGCACTGAACGGAAAAAGCAGGGTGCAGGGTGTGCGTTCAAATGATTTTATATACCTCATTATGCCCGATCGTTTTGCAAACGGAGATCCTGCAAATGACAAATGCAGGACCTGCCGGGATACCCTCGCAGACAGGGCGAATTCCCTGACCCGGCATGGCGGTGATTTAAAAGGCGTGGAAAACCATCTCGATTACCTGAAGGATCTTGGAATCACAACGGTTTGGATGACCCCGGTGGTAGAGAACGATATGCCCCTGATGCAGGAAGGAAAAAATCTCATGAGTGGTTACCATGGCTACTGGATCACCAATCACTATACTATTGATCCGAGGCATGGAGGTAATACTGCATATCACCAGCTGGTAGATGCCGCGCATGCAAAAGGAATGAAGATCATCCAGGATGCCGTATATAATCATGTTGGATCATTCCATCATACCGTGCTGGATCCACCAATGAAAGACTGGTTGAATCAATGGCCTGCATACCAGGGCAGCAATCATAAGGAAGAAGTATTTATGGATCCCTATGCTTCTGCTATCGATAAGAAGATTATGGTTGGTGGCTGGTTTGTTCCACATCTGCCTGACCTTAATCTCGCCAACCCTTATGTTGCAAAATATATTATTCAGAATACGATCTGGGCTACTGAAGAATTCGGTATCGATGGGTGGCGTGTGGATACCTACAAATATTGTGATGAACAGTTTTTGAATAATATCAATTCGGCACTTGAGAAAGAATTTCCGGCTATTACGGTGTTCGGCGAAGCATGGACCAACCTGGTTCCTGAGGCAGCCTATTTTGTACAGAATAATATGAACACGAAATTCAAACACAATGCCCAGGGCGTTACTGATTTTCCTGTAAACGGTTCGGTACTGGATGCTACCAGGGCCCAATCGCCCGAAAGTGCCGGGAACTTATACGAAACACTTTCCCAGGACTTTCTATATAAAGACCCGCTTCGCAATTGTATATTTCTCGATAACCACGATATGGATCGGTTTTACTCAGTAGCCGGAGAGCAATTCAGTAAATTCAAAATTGGTGTTGGACTATTGCTCACTTTGAGGGGAATACCACAAATGTATTATGGTACAGAAATTCTGATGAAAAATTTGAAAAACCCTTCAGACGCGGAAGTAAGACGGGATTTTCCGGGTGGATTTTCCGGTGATTCGGCCAATAAGTTTTCTGCTTCCGGAAGAACAGATCAGGAAAACGAAGCTTTTAATTATACCAAACGGCTCGCAGGTTTCCGTAAAACTTCATCGGCTCTTAGCCGTGGCAACACTATGCAGTATATTCCGCAAAATGGAATTTATGTTTATTTCAGATACGACAACAGGCAAACAATAATGTGCATTTTAAATAGCAAGGAAACGGAATCAGTTCTTGATCTTTCGCGTTTCTCAGAGCGGATTGGAAATTTTAAAAATGCAAAGGATGTAGTGAGTGGAAATAGCGTGAATCTTGGAACGAAAATAAAACTGCCCGCATTGCAACTAACTGTTCTGGAACTTCAATGACAACCACTGCTGTTGAGGGGACGTTGTACGTTTAACGTTCAACGTCGTCTTCAGTACTTTCCCATTCCATTACGCGTGCGGCCGTGAGAAGTTTGTATTTAAAGCGGAGAGTTTCGGCAGTAAGTTTAATCAGCTCACATTTGATTTCCTTTCCGCCTTTGGCTGTTTTAAGATAAAGTGTGCTTGTATCTTTTAACCACCAGGTTCCGGATTTTTCCCCTTCAATATTCTGATTGCAATTCCAGTTTCCGTCAGCGCTGAAAATAATCTCAGCCTCACCATTCATTGCACGATGATTACCTACGCCGGTAAGTTTATCTTCAATAATATGCCAGGGCTTCTGCGTGAGAAATTTCTTCTGATCTTCAATACCCTGCGCCGATGCCCGTTGAAATGCCACAGAAGCGAAAGTACTGACTAAAAAAAGCGATATAACCAGGAAATAAAATTTACGATTCATATTAAAGATTTGAAATTAACAGGGATATTGGCAAATTACCCACTATTAACTCCACACTGGCTGTTCCTATTGCCTCTTGCCTCCTGCCTTTTGCCTTAAGTTCTTTCCTTTGGTTTTCTGCCTGCTGCCTCCTGCCTTTCAGATCAACATCTGCCAGGAAAGCTTCTTGAGCCATTCACGTTCTTTCAGAATATCCTGCATTTCCACCCGGAATTGTTTTTCGTTGAATTTCTTTCCGGTTTTAGGGATCACAATTTCTTTTGGTGTTGTTTCCCTGATTTCAAGTTTGGTGGCATACCAGGTGGTGTGCATTCTTGGAATCGCGAGGCCGAGGATCATTCCAGGCAGTCCGCCAAAAGATTCGGGGCCCGTTGAAGGTATGATCTCATCGGTATAAAATGCGATAACCACAATAGAATCGAAAATCCGGCCTACAGCTTTGCGGCATTCGAATCCGGCAATGGTTCGTGGTTCATTGGTGATTTTCCAATCTATTTTTTGTAAGGAGTCTGCAATCAGAAAATCGCTGCCGAATATATTTTTCTGGTTCACAAAAGTTTCATGCTGCATGTCCTTGTACACTGTATTTGAGATATAACTCAGACCCCAGTGGATCATTCGGTTATCAGGATCGCGGCCGGTTTTATAAAGGCTTTTGTTTTCATCAAAAAACAGATCGAAATAGGTGACAGCAAATTTCGGAAGGTTTTTTTTCATCATCTCGTCCCACATGCTTTCATCCTCCAGTAAAGAATGCTGATTGGTTCTCTTTTCGAATTCGATTTTTCCTGCTGTAATAAATTGCTGTGCATTTGCAGATTGGCTGGCATTTAAAAGCAGGAAAACAATGATTATATATCTTATAAATTTCATGATCAGAATGATTGAGGTTTGCCATTTTTATTAAAATTCCAGATTACAGAAATCATCAGGTAACGCTGGAACGTATTATAGGTCCGTTCAGAAATAAAATTAGTATTGATATTTCTTCTGAAACCTTTATTCTGATTAAGAATATCGAATGCATATAACCTGATACGAAGCGGATCATTTTTAAGCAGCTTCTTGTCGATCCATGCATTCAGCAGGTAAACGTTATTGTTATTATCGAACACAGATGTTTTCTGGCGCAGGTTGATGCTGAGTTCACCCGTCAGTTCCAGTTTCCATGGCAGGAATACAGTCATATCCACATCATGCCGCTGAATCCAGTAATTTGTTTTGATATCTGTGCGGATGGATGATTCGGAAAAATTGTATGTAAAAACGGAATAGGTGCTGGCACTGAATTTTTTGTCTTTATAAAACCGGATAGATGCATTGACGCCGGCCCGGCCGGATTTGATGGTGTTTTCTTCGCCGTTGATAAAATTTACGTTTTTGGTGTATCCAAGATTATATCCTGCGCTGAAACTCCAGGGCGTCTTTTTAATTTTAAAATTGTAGTCAAAGAAACTGTTTGCATTGAGGGTAAGAGGTACGTTTACTGTTTGATACACCCTGCGGCCCAGTGAATCTACTACATCCCTTGTGCTGAAGGCGTTCTGGGTTATATTGACATTGGCATTTATATAAAATCCGCTTTCACTTAAAAAATCGTAACCACCAAAATTGAGACCCAGGTTGTGATTCACTGCCAGTTTAAGGTCAGGGTTACCAATATAAACATTCAAAGGATCCGTATTGTCAACAATTGGCTGTAACTGCTCAATTGTAGGTTGCTGGGTTGATCCATTGTAGCGTATGCCGATATTCTTGTTTTTCTTCAATGTAAAATTGGCATTGGCCTGTGGAAAGAAATTGAGAAAATTATACTTCACACTTGTGTCTCTTTTAAGATCTTTCTGGTATAGATTATTCTGACTTACAGATCCGCCAATACTGAAATTGAACTTTTTGGGTTTCGCATACCTGTAGTTAATGCCACCGGTATTGCTCCAGGTATTGTAATCGAGGTTATTGGTGAGCAATTCAACTTCCTCGTCGTATTTAGGGTCATTGGGTGAAGTTTTTTCATAGGTCTGGCGGTCTGAATTTCTTCGGTTATTCGCCAGCGTATAGTTGAATTCCAGATAAGAACGTTTTGATATAGGTTTTGTATATGAAATACGTCCGTTGATATTATTGATCCTGTTATTATTGATTTTGCGCTGATCAATAATATCCTGACGCACAATATTTCCCTGCTCATCAAAAAACCTGTTATCAGCTTTCAGGAATCCCTCGCCGGGTTGATTATTATAGTCCTGCCGGAGCGTGACCGACATTGTATGTCCGGCACCCTTAAACCGTTTTCTGTATAAAAGAGTGCTGTTGATTGCCTGGCTGGTTCCATTATTTGTTGTGAACCTTTCGCTTGAGTTTACCTGCTGATTTTCTTCATTGAGAGATTCGGTGTTAAACTGATTATAATTTGTGTTTTCACCAAGAGAGCCGTTAGCTGTTATTTTTAAGGAAGAAGATGAGTCAAGTGTTACTTCATAAATTCCTTCCAGCCGGTTCCGCATCCGGCTATTATATGTTTTGTTCAACTGATTCTGGTAATACAAAGTGTCTGGCAGGATGTACTGGGTTTTTGTATTAACTGTTGCATCATTATTCAGTTTGTTAAAACGATAGTTGCCGTTCAGGTGCTGGCGATCAGCATCCCATTTATTTGAAAAATGTGCACCAGCCGACCAGCTGCTCGGAATTCCTTCGCCATAAAAATTAGAACCACCAAATTCATCGTTATTGTTCATCATAAAATACATGCCGCCATCATCACTCATACCGGATTCCATATTGCCGCTATTCCCGCCATAGTTTGCATTTTCCTGCCAATCGAGCCCTGTTTTTCCATTGTTTGACATAATTCCAAAACCGGAAATTTTCTTTTTCCCTTTGAAATAATTCAACATGGCATTGTTGTTAAAGTAATTCTTAAAGTCAGTTCCTCCTTCAAGTTTTCCGAAATAGCCGTTCTTCTTATCTTCTTTTAGTTTGAGATTAATTGTTTTTGTTTTCTCTCCGTCATCAACTCCTGAAAATACAGCCTGGTCGCTTTTCTTATCAAAAACCTCCACATCGTCTACCATATTTGCGAGGAGATTTTTTGTTGCAATTGTCGGGTCATCGCTAAAAAATTCTTCTCCATCAACCAGCACCTTCTGAACCCGTTGGCCCTGGGCCGTAATCTGTCCGTTTTTATCGACCTGGAAGCCGGGCATAATTTTAAGCATATCTTCGACTGAAGCGCCGGCTTTAACAGCAAAACTATCAGCCTTAAAAACAAGGGTATCCCCTTTGAAGCGGATAGCCGGAATGGTTTTTTTAACAATGATTTCTTCGAGCAGCTTACTCCTGGGAGTGAGTGAAATATCACCAAGAATAAAAGGAGTGTTGGAAACTATACTGAATGTATCCGAATAGTCCGCAAAACCCGGATGGCCAATTTGAATGATGTATTTTCCGGGCTCCTGCAGATTGTATTTGAAAGACCCGTCCTGAGTTGACCGGGTATATCCGACCATCGTCGAATCTGATTGCCGTAGAATTACGATTGATGTTCTGTAAAGATTTTTCTTATTAACTGTATCCGTTATTGTACCCTGAACAGCTGACTGCTGCGACCAGGCTCCTGCAGAAAAAAAAGAACACAGTAAGGATAGTAGGATTATTTTTCTCATGTCAGTTACCTTGGTTGTTGGTGCAGTTGTAAAATTGAATTTTGAATTTTACCCTGCGAAGAAACTTGTATTTATTTAAACCTTAAATTGTATACTACATAATGTTAAGTTAAACCCTTAATTACACCATATGAATCGTGAATCCGACAGTTCCGGAACAAAGGGTAAAAAATTATCTGACGGAAAAAAAATTCCGAAGCAAAGTAAACAGGATGCAAAAAAGTCTAAAATGCACACAAGCGATAAAACTAAAGTGAAGAGTGGTATTAAACAGGGATCAGAGAAATATGAGGATATACATTTTGTTGATTCCACGAAACCGGTGTGGAACTATTCATTATTTAATGATGAAGTGATCCGCAATTTTCAGCAAGGCACATGTTATAACGCTTATGAATATTTTGGTAATAAACAGATAACAGTACTCGATACTACAGGAAGCTATTTTGCCGTATGGGCTCCCAATGCTACGCGTATAACAGTCACGGGAAATTTCAACGACTGGAATAAGGAATCACATGATCTTTTTGTACGCCTTGATAAAAGCGGTATTTGGGAAGGTTTTATTCCGAATGTAAATCGCGGAGAAGTTTATAAATACCATATCACGGGCTTTGGCGGAGTGCAACTGGATAAGGGTGATCCCTATTCCCATTTCTGGGAACATAAACCCAAAACGGCTTCTATCACATGGAATTTTGAATATGAGTGGAAGGATGAGCAGTGGATGAAGACCAGGAAAAAACACAATTCCCTTCAGTCTGCCTATTCTGTTTATGAAGTTCATCTGGCCAGCTGGATGCGCCCCGACAAAAACAATGAGGATAGTTATAATTCCTACTGGCAGATAGCAGAGAGGTTGGTGCCCTACGCAAAGGAAATGGGTTTTACTCATGTGGAATTTATGCCTGTAATGGAATATCCTTTTGATGGTAGCTGGGGTTACCAGGGCACCGGCTATTTTGCTCCTACTTCGCGATTCGGAAATCCTGAAGAGCTGATGGCAATGATCGATTATTTTCATCGCGAAGGTATCGGCGTGATCCTCGATTGGGTGCCTTCGCATTTTCCATATGATCATCATGGATTATTCATGTTCGACGGAACGCATACTTATGAATATGCGGATATGCGTAAGGGTTATCATCCGGACTGGAACAGTTATATTTTCAATTACAGCAGGGGAGAAGTGAAATCATTTCTTATCAGCAATGCGCGGTTTTGGTTTGAGCAATTTCATATTGATGGAATCCGTGTTGATGCGGTGTCATCAATTCTGAAACTTGACTACAGCCGGAAGGCTGGTGAATGGGAGCCCAATACATTCGGAGGAAATGGAAATCTTGAAGCGATTGCTTTCATAAAAGATCTCAACGAAACAATTTATCGCGATTTCCCGGATGTTCAGACGATTGCCGAGGAGGCTACAGATTGGCCGGGAGTTTCCAAACCAACATGGCAGGATGGCCTCGGTTTTGGAATGAAATGGATGATGGGCTGGATGCATGACACGCTGAAATATTTTAAACAGGATCCTTTTTACAGGCAATTTCAACAGGACCAGTTTACTTTCAGCATGGTGTATTATAACGATGAAAATTTTATGCTGCCCCTTAGTCATGATGAAGTTGTACACGGCAAATCGCCGATGCTGTATAAAATGCCCGGCGACGACTGGCAGAAATTCGCGAATCTTCGTTTGCTGTATACCTATATGTACACACATCCGGGTGGCAAACTTCTTTTTATGGGAAATGAATTCGGGCAAACGTCTGAATGGAATTATAAATCAGAGCTTGACTGGGGATTATTAGCACATGACAGCCATAATGGCTTAAAAACCTGTGTCAGCACCCTCTCGAAACTTTATTGCAACGAACCCGCACTTCATGAACTTCAGTTTGAAGCCGAGGGTTTTGAATGGGTTGATCTTTCACACAGGCAGGAGTCTGTGATTGTTTTTAAGAGAAAAGGAAAGAGTTCAAAAAACGATATCCTGGTGATTCTGAATATGACCCCGGTAGTCAGAAATGACTGGAAGATAGAGGTTAGCGGCAAATCAGAGTGGCAGGAAATTTTCAATAGCGACAGCAGGGAGTTCTGGGGAGCCGGAAATGTTTTTAACCCCTCTGTTGAGGTAAAAGTTCTGGATAAAAAGCAAAAAAGGTTTGAAATAAATCTGCATTTACCACCGTTAGGAGCTGTGGTACTCCGTTAACCCCAAAATTCCCTCTCCACATGAAAACCACATTTCTCCTAACTATATTGTTTACCATTACATTATGTACTAAAAGCCAGGATTCTGCCGGAGTGGCCGATAATTTCCAGAAGGGATTACGCGAAAAAAACGCAAAAAGGTACAAACCGGCATTCGAATATTTTCAAACAGCGGCTGCTGAAAATCCTTCAAATATTGATGCACATCGCGAACTCGGGCTTGCTGCTGTCGAAATCAGGCAGGCAGAAATTGCCAGACAGGCCTTTAAAAAGGTAATCGAAGCTGTTCCATCAGACACAATCGCTCTTGATCAACTTACAACACTAAGTTTCGCAACCAGGAAATGGGATGATGCCATTCAATACGGTTTGAAAATGCTGGCGTCAAATCGCGGGCGCCTCATCAATTATATTGTAGGAAAGAGCTATTATGAGAAAGAAAATTTCGGACTCGCATTCCGTTATCTGGATGCTGCCTATAAGGAAGAGCCAACGCGCGCAGAAATTCCTTTCCTGTTTGCCAGGGCTTTTGTAGAAATGAGTAATTATAAATTTGCTGTTAGGTATTACCTGGAGGCAGTGGCTCTCGATTCAACAAAAACAAACTGGGTTGTGGAACTGGCCATGGCTTATTCATCTATACCTGATGAAAAGAAAGCCATTGAATACTATGAGCTTGCTTTAGAAAGAGGACATAAAGCTGACGCGGTGTTCATGGAAAATTTATCTAATTCCTATATTGCCGGCGGAATGCCTGATAAGGGAATAAATGTGCTGGTGAAATTACTTGAAGCAAGACCTGCAGATCTCGATTTGCTTTATAATGTCGCTGACACTTATTACCGGCTTGGGAAATACCAGCTGGCCATTGATCACTGGGATACGATACTGAAGTATGATAAAGAGAATTCAAGATCACTTTATATGATAGGTATGGCTTACCAGAAAAAAGGTGATATAAGTAAAGGAACTGCTTTATGCGATCGCGCAATTGCAATGGACCCATCTCTTAAAAGTCATAGGACTGAGGTTAAATTTTAAGTTTAAGGTTTAACGTTCGACGTTGAACGTCCGACTTCTTCAATCCAGCTTATAGCTAATTCAGGCCAGGTATTTAAAACAGGATCTTTCGGGGCCAGCCCGAACCCATGACCACCATGCGGATATATGTGCAAGCTTGCGGGAATATTATATTTTCTCAATGCCTGGTAAAATACAATCCCGTTTTCCGGTGGTACCGCTTTATCGTCATTTCCGTAGATAAGAAAGGTTGGAGGAGTTTCTGCAGTAACCCTGTTTTGTGTACTCAGTGAATCTCTGAAAGAAGCAGATGAATTTTTTCCTGTAAGCATTTCTGCACTGCCCTTATGGGTAAAACTGTCGTTCAGCGCAATTACAGGATAAACAAGTATAGCAAACGCAGGCCGGGTGTTCTGCCGCTCAAGAATATTCTTTGAAGAAGGGTCACCTTTTGAGAACATGGTAGCCGCCATGGAGGCCAGATGTCCGCCCGCTGAAAATCCGATCACACCTGTTCCGGCGGGATCGATTCCAAATTCGGTTGCGCGTGAACGTATGATCTGCATTGCCCTTGTAACATCATTGAGCTGCGCAGGAAATTTGCTTCCGGTCTGCTGGAAATCATTTAAACGGTACATAAGCACAAAGGCATGGTAGCCTTTTGAATTAAAGAATGCAGCAACATCAAGCCCTTCGTGATCTTTTGCCAGGGCGGTATATCCGCCTCCGGGGCAGATCAGGATTGATTTTTTTGATCCTGCGACAGGGGAAGGGAAAACCATCAGGTAGGGTGGTTCCTGGATTTTTGCAGACCCTCCGATATTAGCAACAGTCTGATCATCATAAAGGATAATTTTCTGTTGTTGTGCGCTCAATCTGAAATGAGTCATGAATAGTATTGCGGCAAACAAAAAACGTTTCATAAAGCTAATGTACTAAAAACATGTTTAACGTTCAACGTTGAACTACTTCCCACTTCGTCCCTCGTACTTCGTACTTCCTTCACATTCTCTCCGGAACCCTTATCCCCAATAACCGCATAGATGATGAAAGAACGATTGCCGTCATAGCAGCAATGCGTAGCCGAAGTTGCTTTTTTGATTCGGTTTCTGCCTGCATCACCGAATGTTCCGCATAAAAGGAATTAAAAGTTTTTGCAAGGTTGAATGCGAATATCGCAATGACAGAAGGGTTCAGTTCAGTTGCAGACTGCTGTAAAATGTCGCCATATTGCTCAAGTGAAATAAGAAGCGATTTTTCCAGGGGAAGCAACCCGTTTCCGTCATAATTTTTATAGCTGGAATTGATGCTCTCTTTACGAAGTATTGATTTTATTCTTGCGTGTGTATACTGAATGAACGGACCGGTAAAGCCGTGAAAGTCCACAGATTCTTCCGGATTAAAAACCATTTTCTTTTTTGGTTCAACTCTTAATAGAAAAAATTTCAGCGCACCAAGGCCAATGGTATCATAAAGCTCTTTCAGAGATTCGGGTGCGAAATCCTGAACTTTGCCGAGCTCGGCTGTATGCCGGGCTGCAATTGCGTTCATTTCATCTACAATATCATCAGCATCAACAACTGTTCCTTCTCTGCTTTTCATTTTTCCTGTCGGCAGTTCAACCATACCATAGGATAAATGGTAAATAGAATCAGCATAGGGTAACCCGATTTTCTGACAGATCAGCTTCAGTACTTTCATGTGATAGTTCTGCTCATCACCGATAACATAAATACTTTTATCAATACCGTATTCCCTGTATTTATCCTGTGCAAGCCCGATATCCTGTGTGATATAAACAGAAGTTCCATCTTTCCTCAACACCAGTTTTTCGTCCAGTCCATCTGCAGTAAGGTCAATCCAGACGCTGCCATCCTCTTTTCTGAAGAAAATGCCCTTCTTTAATCCTTCCTGCACTGTATCGCGGCCAAGCAGGTAGGTCTGGCTTTCATAATATATCCTGTCAAAATCAGATCCGATTCTTTTATAGGTTTCATCAAATCCTGCATATACCCATTGATTCATTGTACGCCAGAGTTCCATGGTTTCCGGATCTCCGGCCTCCCATTTTTTCAGCATCTCCTGCGTTTGCTGCATAATGGGCGAATTTCTTTCAGCATCTTCTTTGCTCTGTCCCGCACTGATTAAATCTTCAACTTCTTTTTTGTAGGCATCATTAAATTTCACATAGTAATCACCTACAAAATGATCACCTTTCTGATTTGTTGTTTGTGGTGTTGCTCCGTTTGAAAAAAGTTTCCATGCAAGCATACTCTTGCATATATGAATACCGCGATCATTTACCACGCATGTCTTGATCACTTCATTTCCATTTGCTTTTAAGATTTCGGCTATGCTCCATCCCAGAAAATTATTACGGAGATGACCGAGGTGCAATGGCTTATTTGTGTTGGGAGAACTGTATTCTACCATCACCTTTATTCCTGTGGCAGTTGCTTTTCCAAAGCTGTTATTAGCAAAATTTTCTTCAAGCAGACTAAACCAGAATTCGTCTTTTATCGAAAGGTTGAGGAAACCTTTGATGATATTGAATCCTGTAAATAAATCCGGGTGATTTTTCAGCAGTTGATTCCCCAGCGAGTTGCCCAGTTGATCAGGAGACAATTTCAAAGATTTAACCAGGGAGAAAAGCACCACTGTATAATCTCCTTCAAATTCCGGTTTTGTCTGATTTACCTGGAAATCTTTTTCGGTGAAGGGTTGATTAAACAGCTGTTCCAAAGCCGCTGCAACCTTTTCTTTTACCTGAGATACGATCATGATTTTTTCTAATATGGCTGCAAATGTACGATTCGCTAATTTCATGAAAACTGTTCCTGATGAAGCACCTGAGGTTTTTGCTTTTTTCTGTACTATTTTCCTGTTCTATGAGATCGGCCGATAATGCACAATTGCCAGAGAAATTCGACATACAGGGTCACCGCGGATGCAGAGGACTGATGCCTGAAAATACAATTCCAGCAATGATCAGGGCCTTGCAGATCGGAGTGACGACACTCGAGATGGATGCTGTAGTTACAAAGGACAAAAAAGTTATCCTTTCGCATGAGCCGTTTATGAGTCATGAACTTGCTACTGCTCCGGACGGCACTGTTCCTGGCATTGGTAATGAAAAGTCTTTTAACATTTATGAAATGAACTATGCGGACATAGAAAAATGGGATGTCGGGTCAATGTTTCATAAACGGTTTCCGGAACAACAAAAGCTAAAGCTGCATAAACCGCTGCTTTCAGATGTTATTGATAGCGTTGAAAACTATATTAAACAACATAAACTCAGGCCGGTTTACTATAATATTGAAACAAAATGTCAACCTTCAACTGATAATGTTTTCCATCCTGCCCCGGATGAATTTACTTCCTTGCTTATGGATGTCATAAACAGGAAAGGAATCGCAGGGCGGGTTATAATTCAGTCTTTTGATCCAAGAACACTCCGCGTAGTGCATAACTCATTTCCGGGGATAGCTACCGCATTATTGGTAGAGGGACTCAGCAATCCGAATCACCAGACTAAATTGACTGATCTGGGATTTACTCCTTCAATTTACAGCCCCGAATATCACCTTGTAAATCCATCCCTTCTCAGTTTTTGCCGGGATAAAAAGATGAAACTCATACCCTGGACGGTCAATGATTCAGCTGAAATAGTCCGGCTCAGATCAATGGGGGTTGACGGCATCATAACCGATTACCCTGACCGGGCTTTGAAAAATTAGAAAAGTTTTATAATTTGGCGCATCCACAGGAACGTTAAAGCTTCTCATCGCTGAACTTCTATTCCTCTGAAGAATTAACTTTGCAAACGCAATTAATGCAATTGCTGAGCCTTAGCACGTGTCATGCAATTCAATAATTTACGCATTTGATCGTTTTTGATAATAACAGTTTAAGGTTCTGGATGATAACTATTATTGAAAATACCATTGACTTTTTTTATCCGCCCTTTAGCAGGGTAATGAATAAACTGACTTTCAGGTATGCTGCCTGTGGGGCCAGCAATACTGTTCTGGACATTTTAATGTTTTATATAAGCTTTCATTATATTTTTAGTGAACAGGTACAGCATTTCGGTCCTTTTGCGGTTAAACCTTATATAGCGGCATTTTTTCTTGCTTTCTGTGTAACCTTTCCTATTGGCTTTTTTCTGATGCGGAATATCGTTTTTCAGGGTTCACCGATCAAGGGCCGGGTTCAGTTGTTCCGTTATTTTGTTACTGTTCTGATCTGCATTATTCTCAATTATATCTGCCTTAAGATTTTTATCGAACAATTTCATCTTTTTCCAACAGTTGCTAAAATAATGACAACCGCCATCGTCATGTTCTTTAGCTATACTTCACAACGGTTTTTTACTTTCAAAGTGAGTTCTATCTGAATTGCTTAAAAGTCTAAGCGGGTAATGATCAGGCTCATATTCCCTGTGCTGCTGAATCTCACCAGCAATTTTTCCCGCGAAGGAAGGATCCTTATCAACGACACAGCATTTACTGAGCCATTTACCCAAACACCGGGATAGAGTTCACGGGGAGATTGTCTGTTTATCTGGCTGATCAGTGTGCTTTCGTGCGCTGCAAGTTCGAAACGGGTGTAAGATTGCAATGTGGTGAGAATTCTCCGGTTAAACAGCCATTTTGCGGTTTTAACAAGCATGTCTTTTGTACGGATATCATATTCAAGATCGGAAACTGACAATTGTTTTTTGACGGCATCATAAACCGGTTTGCCGGTCAGATAAAAAGTACCGGATTCAGATCCTGAAAAATCCAGTTTAAAGATCAGCTTTTCCTTATCAGCTCCATAGATCTGACAATTTTCTACAATAACATACTTGCCCACCTGATCTAGGTCAATCCTTTTTTTATGCATTTTTTCATTAAGGATTTTGCTAAGCGAATCATAATCAAGGTGAGCATCAAGAAACAGAGAAAATCCTTTCCGGAGTTGAAAATCACTGATGTCCGGAATAACGGTGCGCGGCCCTGGGGCGGGTCGGTATTGTGAAACTATGGGTCTTGCAGAAATCCCCATCGAGAATACCAGTGTATCTTTCTGTACAATGAACCGGCTGAACCGCAGTTTTTCCGGATTTATTCTTACGTATCCAATACCAGCAAGCGCAATAGTTGCATTCAGGCTGTCCCACAGTTGCTGGAATTTCGGGCGTAGCTGCATGATCCTGATGCTGTCTTCAATTGCCTTCCTCGCATCCTCCATTTGTGCCAGTAACCGATCCATTATAGTAGTCGTGATATCAGAGCTCCATAAACAGACATTGCATTTGTCAAGCGGAACAGGTGGAAGACTTTTGATATGCGGGTCCACACTGTAATTGCTGTTCAGCCTGATATCAACGTTGAAGCCTACCTGAACTTTTCTTTCACCCTCTTTTAATCCGCAGGTGCAGGGCGGCGACCATGGTGTTAATGCCACCTGATTACTTCCAACGCCCGCACAAAGCCTCTGTGAACCGGCAATCTGATAAAAACCCATGAATTCCAGCTTAAGATCAGTAACCGAACCACTTATTTTTACCGGCCCGCGCCGGAATCTGTACATATACCTGGAGGAGCAACTGTCAACTACAAAATCATTTGGCCAGCCTGGAGAAGTATATTGAAGATCAATCTGTGATTCTGCCATTTTAATCAATGGCTGAAGGGGAATCTGAACCGGAATATCAATATCTGAAACCGGAAGTGTATCCTGAGCAGCAACACTTATATTAAGCTGCGGTTTTTCAGGAATGATTTTTTTTGAACAGGAAAACATGCTGCTTAAAAATAAAAAACCAAAAAAGATCCGGTGGCTGGAATATAAACGGTACTGCATATGATTGCGTCAAAGATAGGAAGCAGACAAATGTGCCTGAAAACTGGTTGTGATTAAACGAAATCTTCCGCAACAAAGAATTAAATACTATTGATCCTGCGGAGTTAACTTTGATTGTACCGTTATTTTAACACACATGTTCATGGACCAAATGCTAATCAGGGATGTTGTTATTGTAGGTGGTGGACCCATCGGGCTGGCTTGTGGAATTGCCTGCAACAAAAATGCGCTCAGTTATGAAATAATTGAGAAGGGAGCGCTGGTGAATTCCTTATTTAATTATCCGTTAAATATGACTTTCTTTTCCACCTCAGAAAGGCTGGAAATAGGAGAGGTTCCGTTTATATCACATAATCCCAAACCTACAAGAAGCGAAGCGCTGGAGTATTACAGGAGAGTGGCAATGCATTGGAAACTGAAGACGAGACTCTATGAAAAGGTGTTGAAAATTAAAAAGGAAAAAGACGATTTTATTACTGAGACAGATCGGAATAATTATCAGTCGCGCGCTGTAATTATTGCAACTGGTTTTTACGATATTCCGAATCTCATGAATGTTCCGGGAGAAGATCTGGCCAAGGTGCATCATTATTACAAAGAACCCCATAACTATTTTGGTCAGAAAATAGTTGTGGTAGGTGCCGCAAATTCGGCTGTGGATGTAGCTTTGGAAACCTGGCGTAAAGGTGCGGAAGTGACAATGGTGATACGCGAAAATCTAATCGGGGAAAATGTAAAATACTGGGTGCGCCCGGATATTGTAAACAGAATCCGCGATAAAGATATAACCGCATTTTTCAACTCTTCGTTGAAAGAAATCAGTGAGACTGAAGTTGAGATTATAACCCCGGAAGGAATAGTTAAGTTCGAAAATGATTTTGTACTTGCCATGACGGGCTATCTGCCTGATTTCCCATTCCTGAAAGAAACCGGAATCGGGATTGGAGCAGATGACATGAAAACACCCGTCCACAATCCGGAAACCATGGAAACCAATATTCCGGGGTTATATCTGGCCGGAGTTGTTTGTGGTGGAATGCAGACCAATAAGTGGTTTATAGAAAATTCCCGGGTTCATGCAGATAAGATTATTGAACATTTCAAGTCCGCAAACAACTAAGGGCGGTATTATGATATGATCAGTCGGCTTTCAGGTGCCATATCAATGTAAAATTCTTACCGGTAACAACGTCAGTTCCGAACGAATTTTTGTGTCAATTGGACACATTGTAGTGCCCGGCATCGGGAAATAAATTTCCGTTTGGAGCGGAACAGGCATAGGCTCCCCGGTTAAAGCGTACTAAACCCCTAATAACTAACTGACAAGATTGCACATTCTCCTGTCCCGGCATAAGTATTGTTAACCTATACTAAACATTAAAAAAGTCATTATTATGGGAAAAATAATTGGTATTGATTTAGGAACAACCAATAGCTGCGTAGCGGTAATGGAGGCGAACGAACCCGTTGTCATTGCCAATGATGAAGGACGTCGCACCACGCCCAGTGTTGTGGCTTTCCTTAAAAATGGGGAACGCAAGGTAGGCGATCCGGCCAAGAGGCAGGCAATCACCAACCCCATAAATACCATTTCCAGTGTAAAAAGGTTCATGGGTCGCAGTTATGACGAAGTAACAGAAGAAATGAAACACTGGAGCTATAAAGTAGCAAAGGGAGACAATAATACAGTTCGCATTGATATCGACGGTCGTTTATACACGCCGCAGGAAATAAGTGCAATGGTTCTTCAGAAGATGAAGAAAATTGCAGAAGATTATCTTGGTCAGGATGTAAATGAAGCAGTAATCACGGTTCCTGCCTATTTTAACGACGCTCAGCGCCAGGCTACTAAAGAAGCCGGTGAAATTGCAGGTTTAACTGT
>JAATGW010000419.1 GCA_015654495.1 Chitinophagales bacterium | reverse complement strand
GGACCCATTCCCGGGGACATCAATCAAGACGGCGCGGTGAATCTTACGGACTACTCGATCATTACAAGTCACTGGTTGCAGACGGGTGTCGGTTCGGCCGAGGGGGACCTGGACGGAGACGCTCGCGTTGATATCTCGGACTTCTCCATTTTCAAGCGATTCTATTTCCGCAAAGTAAATGATAAGGAAAGGAATTTTTAAACCTCTTCAAACAAATCCATGAGTGAGTTTTTTATCCGGCGGCCAATATTTGCAATAGTGTTATCCATTTTAATGGTAATACTTGGTCTGATAACCCTGCAGGGAATTCCTATTTCACAATATCCGGAGATAACACCGCCGATGATACAGGTAACTGCATCTTATAACGGTGCAAATTCAGTGAACATGGAACAAACGGTGGCAACCCCTATTGAACAGCAGGTAAACGGAGTAGAACGGATGATCTATATGCGTTCGGTAAATGCCAACGATGGAACAACCACCCTTGAAGTTTCTTTTGATGTAGGAACAAATCTCGATAACGCGAACATGCTTACCCAAAACCGCGTGGCACAGGCATCACCATTCCTGCCACCGGAAGTAACGGCACTTGGCGTTACTACAAAAAAAGCACTCACATTTCCGCTCCTGTTGATCTCTCTTTCTTCTCCGGATAATACCTATGATTCAAAATTTCTGAATAACTACAGTTTCATTAATGTAGTGGATGAACTAAAGCGCCTGAACGGTGTGGGTGATGTGTACGTGTTCGGCGGATCCGAATATGCGATGAGGTTTTGGGTGAAGCCGGATTTACTGGCAAAATATAATCTCACAATGCAGGATGTAGTGAATGCATTGAGGGCGCAGAACGTGATCAAGCCCGGAGGCAGTTTTGGGGGAGAACCATCATTAAAGGGAACAAAGAATACCTATACGGCCCTACTTCAAACAAGGCTCGTTACGGTGCAGCAATTCAGCGATATCATTCTTAAAGCAAGTACAAAGGGAGCCATTGTTCGGATGAGAGATGTGGCCCGCATTGAATTGGGAACAGAGAACAATAACCAGACCAGCCGTCTCAATGGTTCGAGCGCCTCTACTATTGCTCTTTTTCAGATA
Organism: Chitinophagales bacterium; assembly: GCA_015654495.1. Lineage (GTDB taxonomy): Bacteria > Bacteroidota > Bacteroidia > Chitinophagales > Chitinophagaceae > Pollutibacter. The sequence goes on along the minus strand of JAATGW010000419.1, from coordinate 5,529 downwards.
CCCGGATCCAATGCACTTGCTGTAGCACAGTCCGTACGAAGCAAAATGGATGAATTAAAGGTTCGTTTTCCGCCAGATATGAAAATGGATTTTTCGCTCGATACAACTGCTGCAGTAACCGCAGGGATTGACGAAATTATGCATACGCTGGTTGAAGCCGTTTTGCTGGTGATACTGGTGGTGTTCCTTTTCCTGCAGGATTGGAGAGCTACACTGATTCCGCTGCTCACCGTTCCTGTTTCTCTTATAGGAACATTTATGATATTTCCCCTTCTTGGATTTTCAGTAAATGTGCTTTCTCTTCTCGGTCTGGTATTGGCAATCGGGCTTGTTGTTGATGATGCAATTGTTGTGGTAGAAGCGGTTATGCATCACATTGAGCATGGCATGTCGCCAAAGGATGCAACCAGTAAAGCAATGAAGGAAGTTGGCGGGCCTGTAGTAGCAATTGCTGTTATTCTTTCTGCAGTATTTGTTCCCGTTGCATTTACCGGTGGAATTACCGGAAGATTATATCAGCAGTTCGCAATTACGATTGCCATCTCTGTTTGTTTCTCTGCATTCAACGCACTTACCCTTAGTCCTGCACTTGCTGCTCTTTTACTAAAACCCAAAAAAGACCAGAAAGGGATGCTTGCGCGGTTCTTTGCAGCATTCAACCGCATGTTCGATCGATTCACCAACGGATATGTAAAGGTAGCCGGGTTTTTTGCACGCAAGCTGATCGTTACTCTTATGATTCTTGGCGGAATTATAGCTGTAACATTAATGCTTGGAAAGAAAATCCCGGCCGGGTTTGTTCCCGAAGAAGACCAGGGATATTTCATTGTCTGTGCCCTGCTTCCGGATGCCGCATCATTAGAGCGTACCGATGGCGTTACAAAAAGAATTGAAGCTATCCTCAAAGAAATACCCGAGATAGATTTATACACTACCGTTAATGGAAATAATCTTTTTAACAATACGGTAGCAACCAATGCCGGTACTTTTTTTATTACATTGAAACCATGGGAAGAGCGGCATAGAACTGCAGCAGATATTGTTGCTGAGGTAAATGCCCTGACTATGAAAAATATTTCCGAGGCCACGGTTATAGCAGTAGGGCCCCCTGCAATTGTAGGATTGGGAAATGGTGCAGGCTTTACGATGATGTTACAGGACCGTGCAGGGAATACGCCTCAGTACCTCGCGGCCCAGGCGCAGAAATTCATTGCAGCGGCGAGCAAGCGCCCTGAAATCGGAGAAGTTTATACACTCTACCGTGCCAACGTTCCGCAAAAAAGCATTGAAGTTGATAAGGAAAAAGTTGACAAGCTCGGTCTGGATCTCGAACAGGTGAACAGTACGATCTCGGCTATGCTTGGTGGTAGTTTTATAAATAATTTTAACCAGTTTGGCAGGCAGTACAAAACCTATCTGATGGCCGATGCTGATTTCCGGATGCGACCGGAAGATCTTCAGCAATTCTATTCCCGCAATGCTGCCGGAGAAATGGTTTCAATCGGCACTGTTGCGCAAATTACCGACACATCCGGGCCACAGTATACCAATCACTTCAACATATACAGGGCTGCTGAAATAAACGGTGTGCCCGCAACAGGATACAGTTCAACGCAGGCATTGGATGCATTAAAAGAAGTTGCTGCGCAAACCCTCCCAGCCGATATAAGTTATCAATGGAGCAATATGTCCTACCAGGAAGAAGCCGCAGCAGGCACCGCAGGTAAGGCATTTTTGATGGCATTTTTATTTGTGTTCCTCATTCTCGCAGCCCAATATGAAAGCTGGAAACTTCCTTTCAGTGTATTGCTGGGTACACCCTGGGCAGTTATGGGAGCATTTCTGGGATTAGCAATTGCAGGAATTTTTTCCCTCAGTTATGTAAACAATGTATTTGCACAAATCGGCCTGGTTATGCTGATTGGTTTAAATGCCAAGAATGCAATCCTCATCATCGAATTCGCAAAAATGAAATCAGAAGAAGGAGAAGAAACGCTCAACGCTGCGCTTGACGGAGCAAAGCTTCGTTTCCGGCCGATTCTTATGACTTCATTTGCGTTTATACTTGGTGTTATTCCGCTGCTCACTGCTTCTGGTGCAGGTGCGGAAGGCAGAAAAGTAATGGGTATGACCGTATTTGCCGGAATGCTCGCTGCAACGATCATCGGTGTATTACTCATTCCTGCATTCTTTGTATTAATTGAAGGAAAAAAGAAGAAAGCAAAGGAAAAAAAAGATATTGATTCTTCTCCAACACAACATGCATAAAAGGAATGAAACTGAAACAAATTTATTATTGCCTTCTTTTCATCCTGGCCTTTTCAAAAATGGGCTGCATGGTAGGGAAGAAATACGCCAAACCAGAAGCTCCTGCAGATATTACGTACAGGGAGCCGGTGACATCAGATACATCTTCGCTACTGAAGTGGTTTGATTTATACCAGGATAAGGCTTTACAAAATATTATTGCAACTACACTTGACAGTAACAGGGATTTATTAGCTGCGGGTGCCAGAATTGAAGAAGCCCGTTTACAATCAGCAATAATAAAAGCAAATCTTTATCCGCAGCTGAATTACTCCGTAGGTGCAGGAGGTGGTAGTGCAGGCACAAATGCTCAGAAAGTGGCAGTAGGGATAGAAGGCAGTGCGTTCAATATTTTAGGAGTACTGGATTGGGAACTGGATGTATGGGGGAAGCTGAGGCATAACAGCAGGTCGGCTGTAGCACGGTTTTTAGCAGAAGTACAGAACCGGAATGCATTGCTGACCAGCCTGGTTGCAGAAGCCGCGTCTCAATATTTTTTATTGCGGGACTTAGATAACCGGCTCCTGATCGCTCAACAAACACTTAATGGCCGAAAAGAAAATACAAGAATAATTACAGACAGGTTCAACAAGGGCTATGTTGCTGAAATAGATAAATTACAGGCCATGCAACAGGAATACATTGTTGCAGCAACAATTCCATCCCTGCAACGGCAGATTGTAACCATCGAAAATTCCATCCGGCTATTAATGGGAATGGGACCAGGTACTGTACAAAGGGGCTATACCAACTTTGATCAAACAGTTTCACCCGATATCCCGGTAGGTATTCCCTCCTTATTGCTGGAAAGAAGACCTGATATAATGGCAGCGGAAAAATCTTTGCAGGCGCAGTTTGAAAGAATAGGTGTTGCGCAGGCCAATCGTTTGCCTTCTTTCAGCCTTACGGGAATACTTGGTTTTGCAAGTCCTCAACTAAGTTCTTTCATAAGCAGCAGTGGATTGGTAGCGAATGGGTTTGCAGATATTGCCGGACCGATCTTTAATTTCGGCCAGAGAAAAAACGCTGTTATTGCAGAACGCAAAAGATTTGAACAATCCTATTTTCAATACCAGAAAACTGTACTGGCATCTTTTGGAGAAGTAGATAATGCACTTACGTTTTACAGAACTTATTCAGAAGAATACAACCAGCGGAAAGCCCAGGTAGAAGCGGCTCAGAAAGCATTGGTTTTATCAAATGCCAGGTACGATAACGGCTATACCTCATATATCGAAGTAATATTAATGCAGGACAATCTTTTTAATGCTCAATTACAGGAGTCGCAGTCATTGAGCGGCAAACTTAATTCAATCGTTCAATTGTATAAATCGCTCGGAGGAGGATGGTAGATCGTGCACAATGTAATGCGGCAATGGAAAGACATAGAAGAGCAAGAGAAAGAAAGGAGAAAGGAGACACAGAAACAGAAACAAATTGAGAAAACTAAGTAACAATAAAGCATTTATTTCTTAAAGTTTTCAACGCGTATTTATCTGGTTGCTGGTATTCAGCAGGTGCACATCAATTTGAAAAAATAACAGGTTATCCGGATATGATGCTAAAAACATGGGGGAAATGGCTTTATCAGTTCTTATTCATATTGGTATTATCGATTCTAAGCCACACTTCAATAGCACAAGAGGATTCATTGGTGTTAAAAAAGGGAAACATTATCGTAGGAGAAATCAAATCGCTGGATAAAGGTATTCTCACAATAGAAACTGATTATTCAAAATCTGATTTTACTATTGAATGGTCTGGCGTTAAAGAGATATATACAAAAAGCAATTTCCTGATTACGCTGAAGGACGGGAGCAGGATTAATGGTTCTATGCGAACTATAAATGCATCTGAAAAAGTAGCTATTACAAGTTCCCTGGGAGAAATATCAGAAACATTGCTGGATAATATCGTGTACCTCAAAGGACTGAAATCAAATTTCTGGAGCCGGCTCAGAGCAAATATTGATCTGGGTTTGAGTTTTAATAAAGCCAACAATCTGCGCCAGTTTACTTCTAATAACAAGTTTGGATATGCGGCAGATAAATGGCAATTGGATGCTTATTACAACACCACCAGGTCTTCTCAGGATAGTGTGGACGCTACCAGGAGGCAGGATGCAGGGATAACCTACAGGTATTTTCTGCAAAGAGACTGGTATCTTTTAGTCTCGCCGACTTTTCTTTCAAATACCGAACAGGCGTTGAAACTCCGTTCGACCGGAAAAATCGGTGCTGGTAAATTTTTTGTACATACCAACAAATCCTATTGGGGTGTTGGATCAGGCCTCTCTTTCAATAACGAAAAGTTTACCAACGGCACGCCCAAAAGACAAAGCCTGGAGGCGTATACCGGAACAGAACTGAATATTTTTGACGTAGGAGATCTGGACATCTTTAGTTCACTATTTATATATCCAGGCTTAACAGAGTCCGGACGTTGGCGTTATGATTTCAGGCTCGACACCAAATATGATCTGCCTTTTGACTTCTATCTTAAACTGGGATTAACATTAAACTATGATAACAGACCGGCTATAGCGGGAAATGAAACAGATTATGTTTTGGGATTTACAATCGGGTGGGAACTTTAGTCATGGAATTTGAAATTATATTATCCTTCGCAAAACCTTGTTTGCTGTCATGTTAACTCGATCGTAAGAGTAAACTCGACTGTTCAGGATTCAAGGTCTATAGTTTTCTATGTAAATCTATTTGGTTCAAATTTCTTTCCGCAGTCGCAGGTTTTTTTGAACCACATCCCCGTACGCTTCGCTTCGGCGGACAAGTAAGAGCGTAGTAACATATCTAAATAGGGCCTGCTGTTTGAAATAGAATACTTATCAGTTACGGATCTTACGATAAAATTCATATTTAAACTGCAAGCCTTTGGGCTAAAACGGATGAATACCCTTGCATGGCTGCAGATAAATTTCCCGTTTCTTCATTACCCCGCCGTCACTGCGCTGTGTCGGGCAGGCGCACTTTCCGTATTCCCGTCTAACTCATTCCAAACTCAACGATAATAATATTTATAACAGATAGACGGTAAGCCGTTAAAGGCGGAAAGGAACGGTAAAAAGAGCGTTTTACTAATGACATTGTCGAAATTAAACAGGAACAGGATTTTCATCAAAATACAAAATCTTATGTCAAATGACTTAAACAGCAGGCCCTAAATAGGCCTGCTGTTTACATTTTTAAGAAATGACACGCAGGG
>JAATGW010000068.1 GCA_015654495.1 Chitinophagales bacterium | reverse complement strand
CCGGGTCAGAAATCAGTGACAAGGTTTTTACTGTATCACAGATGCATTCAGGCGAGGCAGGACGGGGACGAATATCAACTGCATCTTCGGTAATAAAATTCAGCATTGCAATCAATACAATCAAAAAAATGTTTTTCATAATCAGTATTATTCCGATAAGGTCGCATCTGGTGACCAGCGAAAATAATAATTGCAATGCATGTGCGGGAACTATGAATTGGTAAACTATTGCAAAATGTATCAGCCCCTGAGTTGGCGGTTAAGAGCATCACGGTCCGCAGGTGTTTTGGCCAGTTCCAGTGCGCGGTTGAGATAGTTCCGCGATTTTTCAGCATCATTGTTTTTATACAGAACTCCCAACAGTGTGAAATAATACTGACTGTCATTAAGCTGCAATTTTTCCGCAGCGCTTATGGCTTCGCCAACCGATCTGGCTTTCGATAACGCATAGGTTCGGTTCAACGCAGCCATTGGAGAATATTCCAGTACAAGAAGTTTGTTATACAACTGCAGAATATTTTCCCATTTATCCTTTGTATCATTCCTGATCGTGTGCCAGTATGCGATCCCCGCCTCCAGGTGATACCTGGAAATTTCATTTCCTTTGGATGATAATTGAAAAAAATAACTACCCTTCGCAATAAGATCCCTATTCCACAAAGACTCATCCTGATCATCATAAAAAATCATTCTGCCCTGGCTATCCCTGCGCGCTGCGAAACGGGAAGCATGAAAGCACATCAATGCCATCAATGCATTTGCAGAAGGGTTGTTTGTTTTTTCATTTTCCAGCAGGAGATTCACAAGCCGCATGGCTTCGAAACAGAGGTCCTCCCTTAGTGTATTTTCATTTGTTTCCGAATAGTATCCTTCACTGAATAACAGATAAATGGTTCTTAACACATTTTCTGATCTTGTTTCAATTTGTACCGGATCCGGATATTCGGCCTGAAATTTTACATTTCTTAATCGCTCTTTTGCTCTGAAAATTCTTTTATAAATAACTTCTTTGGTACACAGAAAAGCATTTGCGATTTCTTCGATACCGAATCCGCAAAGTATCCGGAGGGCAAGGGCAATCTGAGATTCGTCAGCAATAACGGGATCGCATACTGCAAAAAGCATTCTCAACTGACTGTCGGCAATATTTTCGGCAGAAAAATCCGGATCATCATTTTCTGAAATGATATCGGGCAGCTGTAATTCCCTGGTAATTTTTTCATCAAATATTTTTTTTCGGGTAAAAAAATTGATGGCTTTATGTTTGGCAACGGTATATAACCATGCGGCTGGGTTAGGTGGAATTCCTTTGTAGGGCCAGGTTTCCATTGCACTCAGAAAAGTATCGGCCGTAATATCCTCTGCCAGTTCAACCTGATCCATGCCATAGAGCTTGCACAAAACAGTTGTAATTTTTCCAGCTTCTGTCCGGAACAAATGGGGAATCAATTCCTGTTGTTGCATAAAAAAATAACCTTCCCGGATTGAGGAAGGTTTTCGCATTATCAATGAATTCCATCACCGCGGGCAACTTTCCTTACTTCAACGGTATTCCCTTCACCCTGTAAAACCGGAGAGCCTTTTGCAAATTCAACGGCTTCATCAACAGAGTCTGCTTTCACAACAATATACCCGCCGAGTGTCTCTTTGATTTCTCCGAACGGGCCATTGGTCACCATTTTATTATGATGAACTACGCGGGCATTATCAAAAGGCAGACCGTCGCCTCTCACAAATTTATTCTGTGCCGCAATACCACCAATCCAGTCCATGGTTTGTTTCATCCATTGTTGTATCTGTTCGGGGCTAACCTGCCCCACAGCATTTTCGTGCCTGAAAATCAACATAAATTCCTGCATAACGGATTTTTAATTTTGTTACTGAATATAATCTTCATACCAATAACAATTGGCCTGCTTTTGTTTGGACAAGCATGACTGAAATTTCCTGAAAAAAGTTGAAACCGGACTTTATGATAATAAAATCTGAAACTGAAGGATTTTGCCAACCTCGATAGAAATACCTCCGAGGTCTGGACTTAGCAGCCCTCCCTGCGGGCCCCTCCCCTCCCCCGCCACCACCTCCAGTTTTTCACGAATAAATATAGTGGATCAGCCTGGGTACCCAGGCATCACTCACTATATGTATCTGTCCGTCCGCCGAAGGCGGAAAGTCAGCTAACATCGCGCATCCGCCTTCGGCGGACAACTGATTAATACCGGTATCAATCATTACAAAAATAAATCAACCGGGCAGGCCTTTCCAAGTGTAAAACACCATTACTACGGAGAAAATAACAGCAGAAAGAAGATAAAAACACAATAGCGGTTATAACAACAATATAATTCTATACTTCCATTCCTCTTATAGGAAACCTAAGTACCTCGGTTTAGGTGACAGTTGTGATTGAATTGTATTGTATACTCTCCGATTCCCACCGAAGCTTACTCATTCGCTTTATCTACAATTTCCATTGACTGAATCAGGCCTTCCCTCATCGTGTAAATATGATGTACAAAATCATCGAATAAAACCTGGCCTTCCAGATTTTTTACAACCTGGTACACAAGAACATCCACCCGCCCATCAGGTAAAATGGTAACTGTTTCGGGATTGACCCGTGGATTGAGTTCTTTCCACTGACGCGTCCAGTAATCACGAACTCCCTGAGGACCTTCAACATAGCCTCCCTCCCATCCATTAGGCCAATGTACATCAGGAGTCATAAGTTCCAGCAATGCATCTATATGCCTGCTGTTAAAATGGTAATAGGCTGCTTCAAAAAAATTCTGAATTGAGATATCCATTTTTTCGAAGATGAAATTAACTGATATAAATGCCCGAATCTAAACAACCAATACCTTTTCTCTCAGCGTTGAATGTAATTTCCTTCCTTCTCTTACGATAATCTTCATCATTTCGCTGATATCGTTTTCGCTGGTTCTGAAATTGACGATACATGCACGTAAACAGTAACTGGCGTTCACAACAGCATTTGAAAGAAATAGCTCACCGTCATGCTGAAGATTGTTCAGCAAAGTTTCATTTAATTTATTGAGATAATCATTATGTTGCTCGGAATTTTCTGCAAGATCTTGCGGAACATACCTGAAAGTTGCGATACTCAGGTGCTGACTCATGGCTTCAAGTTCCGGATGATCGATCGCTTCTTTGTGCATTTGCTTTGAAAGGATAATATTCTTGCGGATCATTTTTTCATAACCGCTGCGGCCCACCTGTTGCAGTACAAGCCATACTTTAAGCGCTCTGAAACCGCGGGAATTCTGTAGCCCATATTCATAAAAATTGTGGACGGGATTTTCTTCTCCGGCTCCAAAATTATAATAGACGGGATGAGTGCTGAAAGTATCCTGCAGATTTTTCGGATTCTTAACCAATGTACAACCTGCTTCCAGCGGGCTGTACAGCCATTTATGGGGATCAAGCGCAATCGAATCAGCTTCCTCAATCCCGCGGAACATGGTTTTCAATTCAGGCAAAACAGCAGCCGGAATTCCATAAGCACCATCAATATGAAACCAGAGATTATATTTCCTGCTTACCCCGGCAAGTTTCTCAAGATCGTCAACAACTCCCGTGCTTACATCACCGGCTGTTCCGATTATCATTATAGGTTGGTGGTCATTTTTCAGATCCAGAGCTATCGTTTCTTCCAGTACGGAAATGTTTATCGTATTGTCCGGGTTGGTTTCAATCCAGCGCATCGATTTCAGACCAAGTCCGAAATGGATTGCTGCTTTTTCTATCCAGGTATGCGTGGTTTTTGAACAATAGATCAGTAGCTTTTTATTCTGCGGAACTCCCTCCTGCTTATAAGTTGAAGGTGCTTTTGTATTAAGACCAGCAAGAAAACCCGTAAAATTGGCCATGTTCCCACCGCTCACCAGGATACCGCCACTTTCGGTTGACACGCCGATAAATTCAGCAAGCCACCTGATTGTTTGCCTTTCAATTTCTGTAGCTACAGGACTTAAAATCTGCGCGCCAACATTCGGATTGATAGCAGCCGCGAGCATATCTGCCAGGGTTCCAAGAGGTGCAGGAGAGGATGTAATATAACCCGTGAATTTAGGGTGGCCATTAAACAGCGAATGCGAAATCAGCAACTCTGCTGCATCATTTAAAAGAACTCCGGCATCTTTTCCCGATTCAGGCAAGCCAGCTGTTCCGATCAACTTTTTCAATTGCGTTGATGCCTCCCCGGTAGTAACCCGTTTTTCAGGAAGCTCCTGGAAAAATCCGGCAAGCTGGTCAACAAGTTTGTATCCGGCATTTTTGAATTCAATCTGACTTAATTCAATGGGCGATCGTTTTTCAGTTGCCATACTATCTGATGTTATTTGTGAGGCAAATAAAGTTACAGCTATTAGAAGCAATAGAAATCACCAAAAACGGGTAGAACTGCAGGGAGTCTTAGCTTTATTTTATTTGATCTGCCTGCGGCAAAATCGATATTCTGCTATTGTTTTACCAGCGGCACAGTCAACCCACAGCGTGTTAGATAAGCCATTTTATAATTACCCTGATTGTCAAGGTCAAATCTGATCTGACGGGTCGATCTGTCAGAATAGTAAAATCTGTTCTTTCCTTCATATTTTAGTTCGATATCCCGGTCACCCTCACGCCTGCGATATAATTTCCCTGCAACCTCAACTACCTTAAAAGCATTTTCATTTGGAATCTGGTAAGTACCGCAAAGCGAAGACAGAGAAGGAATGCCGGTTTTTATTTCAATATGCTCGTAGGGAAATTCTACATGATTTCCCACAGCCAGGTTTGCAAGAGCATCAGCCAGTGCCCAGGATTGAAACTGGTTATTTGAAAAAACAATTACGGTAAGATCTCCTTTAAAAAAATGAAGGTAAGCAGTGAAAAAACCCGGAAATTCGCCATCATGATAAAGGCATTTGCCCATAGTTCTTTTGGACTGCAGGATACCATATCCTGAAAAATTTTCTGTGCTCGTATCGGTTTGCGACAGACTGAAAGGTTTTAGATTTCCGTCATTTACAGAAGTTTTGTACAGCAGGTCTTTCGACCAATGATTCACCCAAATTGCAAGATCCTGGATTGTAGTGTAAACATTTCCATCACCCTTTATCCCATTCAAAAACTGATACTCATCCGGATCACTGTTTGCGATCTCAATGAATGTATTCTGATCAGTTGAATAATAAAAACCCTGTGCAATCTTATTTATTCCCGACGTCCGGTTTTTATCCCAGAACGTTGAACGAATACCAGCCGGGTTTAATACATCGTTCAGCATATAATCTTCAAAATTCCTTCCGCTCAGCTTTTCAATAAGGCTTGCCAGTAATAAATAATTGGTATAGGAAAAAGACAATTTCGACCCTGGCTCAAAATCCAATGGTATCCCGGATCTGCTCATCAATGCGACGATACTGTCATTATTTGCGACATCGGTATGGCTGAGTTTTTCAAATGCAATCTGAAAATATTGAGGTATTCCGGAACTGTGGTTCAGCATTTCAGAAATGTTGACATTATAGTAGGGAAGCTCGGGAAAATATCTCCGGATACTGTCTGTCAACTTTAGTTTTCCCTGTTCAATCAATCTGAAAATCCCACCCGCAGTAAACTCAATGCCGATATCAGAAACCGGAAATGCTTTATCAATAGTCAACGGAACTTTTTTCTGAATATCATTATAACCGTAAGATTTCAGGTAGACTGTTTTCCCGGATCTTGCTATCAGTATATTCCCGCTAAAATCCTCAATCCGGCAGAGCGCGTTTAAAAAACTATCAATTTTCTGATCATCCAGCAGCTGAGCAAAACCAGAAAACGAAATCAGACAGAAAAAAGTTGTTGTACTAAGTAATAAGAAAATTACATTCTTAGTTTTCTTTAATGACATCTTCCACTGTTTTATTTCGGGGTTAGATCGAGGTATCCGGGTTTATCAAAACTAAGCCCGTTCAGCAGTTTGCGATATTCTCCGCTTATATTGATCAGCAGTATATCATCATCCTCAGATACAATAAAGCCATGATCAGATTTTTCCAATAACATTTTTGCTTTTCCAGGCATGGATTCAATTCCACATTTCCGGTAAAATTCCCGGAGGTCGAAGGAACAGAAACCTATGGCTGGTATGTTCCGGAAATAAAAATCCTGCTGTATCTCCTTCAATAAATATCGTGCAAATCCTTTTTCCTTCACAATGGACACAAGCCCTACCAGTTCTGCGAAAGAATATGGCAGATCATTAAAAATTATTTTAAACTCAAAATTCATCCGGGCAACGGAAAGCAATTCTCCTTGTTCGGAATACAGGACATGAAATTCCGATCCCCGGAATTTTGCAATAAAAACGTCAGGTTCAATCTCCCTCCATTCCTCAACTGCCCAATGGGAAAGAATGGTTTTGATTTCTTCACCAGACAGTTCAGTCGCCTTTTTAATCTGATAATGATAATTCATAACGGCGATTTTCCCTGAATGGCCTTATTGGCTGATCCCATTTTTATAGAGATCCGTTTTGCAAAATCGATTAAAGATGCAAGATGCTTTTTTCTATCCGGAAGGATCATCAAAGCAGCTAACCATCTTAAATTTTTCGCGACATTGAAAACACTCAGCGTGATTTTCGTGCTCTCGCCTACCGGAGAAAAACGATAAACACCGCGATACCACCATTCGCCTTCTATTATAAGCAAATGTTGTTGCCGGTTCACAAATATCCTGCCTGACTGGCCGTCGGTAAAGCTAATAAGCATACCCCCATCTTCCTCCGTGAGAACATAGCCGGTTTTTCCTGCTAATAAAAATGACTGTGATGAATTTTTTTCATTGTTTATTTTGAGATCGAAAACAACAGCTTCTATCGCATTAAGCGCAAAAGGACAATCCGTCCCGAATGTCCACACTGGTTTTTGTCTTTGATCTGATTTCATTTGGATTTCAACAGAGATTCAGCTAACTATTTTGTCCCTGCCAATACAGTAACAACTGAATAAATCTTCCATTCATTGTTCTTTGAAGCAACAGTGAGATTGAGCAGGTAATTTCTCTTTACATCGCGGCCAGCTTCTTTTGTGATATATACAACAGGTACAAATATTTGTGCAGACTGATCAGTAAGCAAAATGATTTTCATTTTTTCGCTCACAGGCTCCAATCTTAAGTTAGCCTTATGCAATTTCTCCAGGGCTTCAATAGTTTCGGCATTTCCCCAAATTTCCGTTCCTTTATTAATCCACAAAAAATCAGGCGATTGAAAAAATAATTTATCCAGGGTCGTCAGGTCATGTTCATTTTGAGAAGTTACAAAAGACTCAAACAGTTCATTGGCTTTTTCAGTGGCTTCCTGTGACAAGGAAATCAAAGTAAATGAACTGAATGCGATGAAAAAAAACAGTTTCCTGAAGTACATAATAAAAAGTTTGATCTTATAATGATCTGCTCCTGCAATAATCAATCCATATGCTCCGGAAAATTATAAACTTCCCGTTTTCAGCCCCTGGTACTCCTTTTTTCGTCCAATAATTTTTCCAGCTTTTCTCTTTTCAAATACCATTCTTCATCGATAATGCTATAGTAGGCAGAATTTCTTTTGGTGCCATTATCCCTGATCATATCATTTCTTAATATTCCTTCGAAAACACCACCAATTTTTTCAATTGCCTTTCTGGACCGTATATTAGTTTCATCAGTTTTTAACTGAACCCTGTATGTTTTGAGTTTTTCAAAACAAAAACTCAGTAGCAGTAACTTACATTCCAGGTTAACCGAACCTGCCCAGTATTCAGGAATCAACCATGTAGATCCGATTTCCAGTTTCCTGTGATTTGCCTGCATATCAAGATAGCGCGTGCTGCCGATCAGTCTTCCTGTTGATTTATGTAGAATCACAAACGGGAACTGGGTACCCTGTTCTTTATCTGCCAATCCAGACCCAAGTATCTGGCTCATTCGTTTTCTGTCTGTTCCATCGAAAGCATAGAATTGCCATATCCGGTGGTCGCCGGCAATATCAAGCAGCTCCGGTAAATGATACTCTTCCATGGGTAACAAATTAATTTCGGTACCCTTCAATACAAGATCTGGCTGAATCCAGTAGTTCATTAATTAATTATCTTTTTAACCTGCGGCTAAAGTATTTTTTCAAAACATACGCTGTTGCTGATATTCGCATATTGTCCATAATTCGGAATACGTGTATATCCCTTTTTTTCATACATGTGGATTGCCTCCGGCTGTTTCATTCCTGTTTCCAGAACGCATGTTTTATAGCCCATTTCCCTGCACCAGCTTTCCAGTTCACGGAGCACAGTACCAGCCCATCCTTTTTCCCTGAAGCCCTCACGCGTATACATCCTTTTTACTTCCATTACTCCAGGCTCAAGTTCCCGCACTGCGCCACAACTCACTGCCTGGTTATTATCATATACGACCACAACATTTTTCAACATATATGTTTTATTAAACTGCGCATAGAAACTATGATCTTCTCCATCACGTATAGCAAGATCAGCATCCAGCAATTTTACCAGTTCAATAAAATCTGCATTTTCTGAATTAGTTCGCAAAATAGTAGGCATATACCCTTTTATAGTTACTAAGATAAAATTTTCGGTTCTAAAGTATATCCTGAATACAACTATAAATCGGACATATTCATTCTCCGCCTGTTAAAATCTGCTTTAATTCTTCGTTGGTAGGATTGACTTTAACGATGCGGCGCTGGCGGTCAAGCAAAATCTGTGTCGGATAATTTTCAATAGAAAAAGTTCGGTAACTAACCGCAGATTCACTATCCAGCAAATTGAACCATG
>JAATGW010000648.1 GCA_015654495.1 Chitinophagales bacterium | reverse complement strand
ATGCAGTAGTTACGCCCTGCAGCCGCGTTGTGGCATAACCAACAACGACTACCTCGTCAAGTCCACTTGTTTGCAGCACCTGAACACCGGCAGCTTTCCCCTGAAGTCCGGAAGAAACAGATTGAAAGTCATCGTCACCGCTGTTTAAAAAACCGCTTGAAATTGAAGAATCCATCCACCAGATCCTGAGTTTTTGTGCAGACAAAGAAATGTTTAAGTCTTCTGGATCATACCATGCATAGTTGCTGTTATTGGAATTGAGAACACGCTGCCAGTTGGTTCTTACATAAAAATAATTCCGGACATGTGGTTTCACCCATTTATGTTCGGCAAGTTTGTCCAGTGAAGCATCATACATAGTTGTCATCAGCTCGGCAGCAGTATTAACATCATTTGTTCTTATGGTTACTGTAAAATTTTCGGTTGCGCCAGGCAGCATTTTTTGCCTGTAGTGTTCAACAACTATTTCGGGATCTGAGTTGGAAGTTTGATTAATATAAATATCCTGTTCTGAAATACTGAGGTCGCCATTGAAAATATAAATGCGGTTTATTTTTGCGGTGGAAACAGCATTGTGAGGCAGTTTGAATTTCCATTCATTCAGTCCCTGGTTTTCGATCCTCAGATTGTAGGTATTGATTAATTTTATTCCCGATTTTAGTTTTACGAAGTAAGCCAGGTGGTAAAGACAATATATCCGGCTCTTTTTTGTACCCGTTATCCAGGTGAGTTCCTTTCCGGTTTCTGTATAGTTGAATGGAAGATATGTCAGGTCCTGGGCCAGATCGGGAATCGTTCCGGCTTTCTGATCGTAAACTGAAAATGAACGATTGAATTCGCCTGTGATTTTTCCATTGTCGATTGAATTTATTTCGATTGAATAATTCCCCGTCGTTAATATTTCAACCGGAATGGATAAAAGTTCCGTGCCTCCTGTATGCAGACTGGTTTCATACAGCAGTAATTTTTCAGTATCCGCAGTTTCACGGCTATCAGAAAAATAATCAGGAAAGCCGGATTCAAGCTCGCCTCTGGAGTATAACATCACATCTGTATCAGGCCATTGATCCAGGCTACGATATTGTTTTGCCTGATTCCGGTATAACTTTATCGTTACCAATTTTTTCAGCGCTCCTCCGGGATCTGAATTTGTTGAAATTCTTATCGGCCCGAAATTATTTCTTTCAATTGTCCGTGGTATCGACGCACTGATTTGTACGGGTTTAGTTGAAAGACTGATCTGAACTTCTTCTTCATGGCTTTCTCCGGTCGCATCAATTGCTTCTGCATTGATGGTATAATACTGAACCTGATCATCTTCGTCAGAACTGTCTGTTCTTTTAATTAAACTATCAATGACCGGGATCAGCAATTCGCCCTTATCGTCAGTATATGCTTCCGAATCAATCAGCGTTTCATTCCGGTTCCTGTAAGTCCATTTCCCGTTTTCAAAAATCCGGGCTGATCCGGTCACGCTTACCTGGTATTTCACGGGAATATTATTTAATGCAAGTCAGGCAAAGGATTTGACTTTTACTTTCACTGAAAAAGAATCGCCAAGTGTTTTTTCGGTCGTTGGTTTTTCCAGGCTGAGGGAAAAGCCAGGTCTCTTGTATTCTTCAACCATAAATGTTCCACTGTTTTCATCAGCGTTGTCAAAATCCAAAGAAGAAATTTCCCATTCACCTGTTGCCGCATCTTTCGGTATTTTAAATGCACCTGTAAATGAGCCGTACTTGTTTGGTAGTATTTTCAGGCTGTCCATTTCCCTTCCAAAAGGATCATCAATGGAGAGTTCTATTTTCTGTTTACTCAATTTTACGAGCGCCTTATAAAACAGTTTCCTGAAAAAGGAGAACTGAAGATTCTTCCAGTTGAGAACCACCTGCTCGCCGGTATACGGATTGTTGGTAAGAAAAATTCCTTTGTAAAAAACAGTTTGCCCTGGTCTGTAGATAGCGCGGTCGGTAAAAATGTGCAGCCTAATATTATCCTCATAATATTCATTAAGGTCATCATATTCATCTTTATTATAAATTTCATAGGGCTGACCAGTACCGGACTGATTGAGGGCGGTAAAGAAAGTATCTATTGCAGTTGTCACCAGTATCTGACGCGCAGACGATTTTGTTATCAGCGATCCGTCAGCTGCGATTCTCTGAGGTTTTGAAACGATTGTATCGTATATGGAAGAATTGTTTGTTTGGATTCTGTATTCAACCGCTGAAGCATTTTCAACCGGAAAACCTGTTTTCCTGCTCAGGATATAAACCTGTTCATTATTATTGATTACAGCAATATCCGTGACGTTTAGAATTAAATGCCTGAGATAAGTATTCGTGGTTGCAATAGCTGAATCAGAGTAGATCAGCAAATAACGACCCGGGTTGAGTGAGCCTAATTTCAGGTAGCTGTTGTGTAGCTGATAGTCATGCTCCGCCGGAATTGTAATGACTGAATCTTTCAATGCCGGAGATTTAAGATAATAAATGAAATCTTCAGTTCTTATGCCCGAATAATTATTTGAGTGATTTATGCGTACCAGGCGGTAATGAACCTGTTTGATATTTCTGAACTGAAGAAAGAGCAGCTGAGGTTCTCCAGGCAATAAATAGGTTTTAGAACTTAAACTTAAAGTTGATTTTTTTATCGCATTCCTCATTTTCAAAAGGATCCCTTTCATAAACGGAAAGCTGTCAAGGGTTTTTTCGTTGGACTCAAAGAGCTGAAGCGCTTTTACATAGTAATAGCGATATGTAGTATCAAATCCTGTTTTGATTGACCTGTAGTGATAGTTGTTGTAATCTTTAGAAACGGGATTATATGATTTGGCCTGCCGGTTCCATAATAAACATAGCTGATAAATTCCATTTGCCCTTGCGGCGGTAAATGGGGAAGAGCTAAGTTTTTGAAGATAGATTGCATATTCTTCCTGAAATTCTTCGTGTTGATAAATGCCATTATAAAGGCATTTGCGTGCCATAGTCTCGATGAAAAAATAAACAAATGGTTCTGCCGCATGATAGTTCGCCCATTGCCTGTACGCTGAATAAATTTTCTGTTCCTGTAGCGTAAATTCCTTCCATGCTGTCTGAGGCCGGAAAAACTGCTCAGCATCTGATTTAATCCAATCCGGAACCTTAGTGATAGTTTTTTTCTGATTGATGAGTTCAAGAAAATGGGTTTCTTCTGCAAAAATGATATCAGTGAAATCGGGTCTGAATAAAAATTGAAGCGGATCAAAACTTAGCCAGAGGTATTTGACCGCATCTTTATTTTTTGAGCTTTGGCTAAATGAAATTGCTTTTTCAAAATGAAAAATGGTTAGACTGTCGAGAGAGGAAGCCATCATCAGGTTATACTTGTATACCGGATGATAGTTGGCTATTAGGTTCTTATTGTTTCTGTTATGGAACTGCGATCTGTAACCAAGAATCCGCCTGGCTTTCAGGAGACAGGCAGCTGATCTGATCTGGTCAGAAGCTGTTTTGTCAGCGATAATACTGTCGAGATAAACGGCATTTTTCCAGTATAGGGTATCTTCGGTTCTCCGGTCAGCTATAAGCATCAGGTCATACATCGTTCTTAAGAAAGAAGCTTCGTCATTTTTCCTCATGCTATTTTCCTTCCAATCAGTTAGTATTTTCTGGTTGCCAACCAGATTTCTTCTCGCTGCAATATCGCCTTCAATATCTTCCCAGGTTTTCGGCGGTATGATACCCTGACTGAATAAAAGGTTGTGAAAAAGAAATGACAGCAGGGCGAGGGTAGAAGTTTTCTTCATATGCAGCTTTCGGGGAAGATGCTGAAAGTTTGAAAATTACATAAAAGTTCAACGTTTAACGTTTAACGTTGAACGAACCCCGGTAATTAATTTATAGCTATATTGTTTATTTGGAAATTATAGTAATATTAGATAATGAAAAAAATACAACCCTATTTATCGGTTGCTGAAGCATTAAAATCCCTGGATAATGGCGGCAGGTTTTTTAATTTTTTTACGCATGAAGACGACGGAAAAATTGCTGATGCTGAATTAGAAAAAGTAGCTGGTCTGTATGGTGACAAGCAAAAAGCCATGCTTTATCTTGATATGGCCATTTCGAAACTGGCTCCATCGGATCAGGAGCAGATTATTTCAAAACTGGACGAAGCTGCGGCAAAAACCTATCAGAAATACAAAGCCATAAGAGTTAGCCCTGCAGAAGCAAAAGCCGGTGCAACGAAAAACCAGAGTTTGATTCTTACGGGTACACCTGTTCATCTGGATATGAAATCAGAACTTAGCGGGTTTATTCTGATTCCCGTAATGGTGGGCAGTGTGATGACCCTGATTCCCGTGCCGATTATGGATCAGTATGATATTTATGAAATTAGAAATTCGGTATCCGAAGAAAAATTCCTGATTGCTCACGATAAGACTAAAGATAAAATACCGGAACAGCTGATGCATGTCGGCGGTGTAGTAAAAGTTTTTCATCTTGGAAAAGACCAGAAAGACGAGAGATTATTTCTTGATGTTTCTTTCTTTGAAAACGTTGAACATTGAACGTTAAACGTTTAGGTCCAGTTCCATCCTCATCTCCAGCATATTAGGTTTGAATCCCGCCCTGGTATATGCCTGGATTGCAGGAGCATTGGCCGCATAAACTTCAAGCCTTACTTCTTTGATGTTTTTCGCACGTATCCATATATAAAGTTCATCCAGAATCTTTTTGATTATTCCCTGACCCCGGTAAGCAGGTTCCACATACATAAAACCCATATAGGCATAAAGTTCATGTTTTAACCAGGGATCTGCCTTCCTGATTTTAACGTAACCGGAACCAATGATCTTGTTTTCAGTTTCGGCAACAACAACATATGCGTCGGGCGAATTAAGAAGTGCTTCCAGATCATAATAATGTGGTTCGCCATCCATTAGCGTGGGATCAAACGGACGTTCTGACTGAACTATTCCCTGTTCAAAGCTTAAAAGCGTGTCGAGATCTTTCAGTGTTGCTTTTCTT
>JAATGW010000296.1 GCA_015654495.1 Chitinophagales bacterium | reverse complement strand
GAAAAGCCGTTAATTATCGATTGTGGCTCAAGTATAGGTATCTCCGTTTTGTATTTCAAATCGCTCTACCCCAATGCTATTATTCATTGTTTCGAACCGAATCCTGAAGCCTTTAATTTTCTCGAAAAAAATATACGCGCAAATAAACTCTCCAATATCATTGCCAATCCGCTGGCATTAACAGACCATGGCCGCCAGGTTGAATTATTTCTGCCCGAATACCGGCCTTTTATCAATTCCGGGTTGACCGTGGACCGGCCTGCGAAAATGGTCCTTACAAATTCAGTCCGTTTATCTGACTATCTGGAAAACCTGCCGCTAATCGACCTCATAAAATTGGATATTGAAGGAGCCGAAAAGGAAACCATCGAAGAGTTAAAGGACTCCGGCAAACTGGCAGAGAACCGGATACTGAATTTTATTATTGAATGTCATCATTCCGTTTTCAATTCGGAAGAGAAGAAATCCTACTTCGCTTCTCTTTTTACACACTCTTTTTATAGCGTTGACACAGAAATATTATTTCCTGAACTCCCGCAAAGCGACTACCTGTTCAAAGCGGTTAAACCGGTTTAAATTTGTTTCCTGTTTCAAACCATTCTCTTTAAAAATTACTTGCAGATAATTGCTGAACAGGTCTTAATAATATCCAACAACATCATTCCGTCCTCAAACTTTTCACCGGATTTGCAAGCGCTGCTCTCATTGCCTGAACGCTTACGGTTAATATAGCTATTACAAGTGCGGATATACCTGCCACTGAAAAAACCCACCAGTGAACTTCAGTACGATAAGCAAAGTTCTGCAACCAGCTGTTTATCATCCACCATGCCAGCGGAAAGGAAATCGCGCAGGAGATAAGTACAAGTTGAATGAACTCACGGGATAATAATGTGGCGAGTTTTGGCGAGGACGCACCCAATACCTTGCGAATACCGATTTCACGGGTTCTTTTTTCCGCAGTGTACGCAGCCAGTCCAAATAAACCAAGGCAGGAAATAAATATGGCCAGAAGAGAAAAAATACCTGAAAGTTTGCCGGTGAGTGTTTCCGTTTGAAAAAAGGCATTAAAATCCTCATCTACAAAACGAAAATCTACCGGCAGTCCACTATTATTAGCCTTTATAACATCGGATGCTTTTAACAAAGCTTCTGATAGGTCCATATTTACTTTCATCCTGATGGTCAATGAAGATGCTGCCAACGGGCCGAGGAAAAACACGGTCGGCATACCAGAACCATACATGTCATTATAAACATAGTCGTTTATAATACCAATTACCTCAAAATCATATTTGCCATACGACAGTATCGATCCGGCCTTGCCCTGGGCGCCCATTAAATCAGCAAGACTTTTATTAATTATTATATGATTACTGTCTGCTTCCGAATCCTGATAAAAATCCCTGCCGCCAATGAGTTTCATCCCCATAGTTGAAAGGTATTCCGCACTCACAGTATTGGAATTAATATTTACGTTGTTGGCAGGATCTTTTCCCTGCCATTTGAAGTTACTTGTGTTGCTGTATAAATGAAGCGGCTCATGTAAACTCATCGCTGCATTATCAACTGCTCCGGTAGCAAGCAATTGTTTTCTTACCACACCAAAATGTTTTTTAAGTTCAGTAGGTACCTGCATATGTACCAGGCGCTCTTTTTTGAATCCAAGGTCGCGGGTTTTTATATGTTGAATTTGCTGGTAAATAATAAGAGTACAAATAATCAATGCAATCGAAAAGGTAAACTGCATTATAACTAATCCTTTCCTGATAAAAACAGCGCCACCCGAGGTTTTCACTTTCATTCCCTTCAATACTTTTATTGGATTGTAAGCAGAAAGATAAAATGCTGGATAACTTCCGGCTACCAGGCCCGTAATTAAACCAATACCAAGCACAGCTATCAGGTGAACAGGTGTAAATAAATTGACCGAAAGTTCTTTTTGTACAAGTTCATTGTATGCAGGCAGTGACAGGTATATAATTCCTATCGCGATAAGTATTGCTAAAAAGGCCATCGTAAGTGATTCCCCTAAAAATTGCAAAATCAGCTTTGTTTTACCTGATCCCATTACTTTCCGGATACCTACTTCTTTTGCGCGTTTTTCAGAACGGGCTGTGGCAAGGTTCATAAAGTTGATACAGGCAATCAACATGATCACAAATGCGATAACAGAAAACAGGTATACATATTTTGCTTTTCCGCCTTCGGGTTTGCCATTTACAAATTCATTACGCAGGTACCAGTCGTTCATAGAAAACAAAATCAATTTTCCATTCCATCCCGTAACTTTTGAGGAGAGGAATCCCGAAATTTTTGCATTAACCGCATTCAGGTCTGCTTCAGGTGACAACTCGACTATTGTTTCAGTAAGTGTATTCGTCCAGGGTTTTATCCATTCGTTGCGATCTTCAAACCGGGTATAAAGTGAAACCCAATGAAACCGGTAGGAAGCATTGGCAGGAAGATCTTTAAAAACGCCGGTCACCTTAAACAAACCATCAACACTGAATGATTCGCCGGCATTCATTTTAACCATCTTACCGATAGGACTCTCTTTATCAAAAATTCTTGCGGCAAGGGATTCACTGATGATTACAGCATCTGGTTCGTTCAAAGAAGCTGGTGCATTTCCTTCGATAAATTTCAAAGTCATCATATCCGGAAATGATGGATCAGCATAAACACCTGCCTCACGAATTTTTTTATCATTCCACTCTATCAGTTGAGGCATAAACCAACTTAGCCTGGCTGAGTTCTTTACACCCGGAATCTCTTCCTTAATTGCCTGGGCTAATGGTCCGGGTGTATTGCCGCCGGTTTTTATTTCCCCGTTTATATCTACATTTTCCATTACCCGATAGATGTAATCATGCTTTTTAAAAACCTCGTTAAAACCAAGCTCGTTCTCTACCCAAAGAAAGATGAGAGCTGAAAATGCCAGACCGATCGCCAGTCCGGCGAGGTTCAGAAAGCTGTAAGTTCTACTCTTCCAGAGATTGCGCAGTGTGGTTTTGATATAGTTCCGGAACATTTTCTTTTTTTCTAAAAGACAAGAGATTTGAAAAGATGTTTCAAACCGGGAAAATGCCGGCTTCCAGAGCTTTTTGGCCGAATTGTTTAAAGCTTTTTGAATACCATTTGTACTGGTTTGATAAAGGTTCCGGACGGCTGCAGCAAATGAAAAATGTAGCGGACATTTTCAACGCAACTATAGATCAGTTTACATTCTGGGAACAGCACCATCCTGGGAGCGCATATACGCAGATCAACGCTTGTTAAACCTGGGTATCCGGAATACTATAATACGATTTCAGAAATCGTTTCTTCCGGATTTATTGATTTTAGTGAGGATGCTTTGATTTTTTCTTCGTTCAGACATTCGAAAACAAGCCGGTAAAATTCCGGATGCGATTGCCATGTTTGTCCTGTTACCAAACGTCCGTCGCGCACTGCTTCCTGATCAGGGAAATAATTTCCTCCATACGCCTCCGCTTCGGAATGAACATGCTCATAGCAGGTGAGGTTTTTACCTTTAACGAGTCCGGCAACAGTGAGTATCTGGATGCCATGACAGATGGAAAAAATCCATTTTTGTTGCTGATCAAATTCCCGCAGTATCCGCAGTACTTCCGGATCATGCCTGAGAAATTCAGGTGCACGCCCCCCAATCAATAGTACCGCAATAAAGTCGGAAGCATTTACATCTTCAAAACTGATATCAGAAGAAACGCAATATCCCGGTCTCTCGCGGTAGGTATCCCAGCCCGGCTCAAGTTCGTGGATTACGAGGTTTAGTCGTTTTACTTTGTTAGATGCAATTACCGGTTGATAATATGATTCACGGAATCTGTGAATTGCATACAGCGTTTCATAGCTTTCGCCGGCATCACCGGTTATGATCAGAATTTTACCTTTTTCCATCTTTAAATATATCAATTTTCACACAGCCTGAAAAGCTCCGGACTACCTTTAGCTTTTCCGCTTTGCCCTTATGAAAACCTGCCTCTACAGTTTATTTTACTGAAAATGAAGTTATTGCTTCCCCGCAGTGCCCATTCCTGGAAAGCCCCTGTAAGACCACAATGAAATTGCCCTTCAGGTCCGATGAGTAAAAAGACAGGTTTGTTGGTTCGCCTGCTTTGAGTTTGATATCAGGCTTCCAGTAAAGCAAGGTTCTGAAATCAGGAATATTTATAAGGGAGCTGTCCTGGTCCGAATAAGCAGGTGAATAAAATTCTCTTTTCAGCTGCAGCCCTTCATAGTCAACCACTGTTGCATTCCGGTCGAGGGTATAGCCTCCGAGATCGTT
>JAATGW010000117.1 GCA_015654495.1 Chitinophagales bacterium | reverse complement strand
GTTTTATATATTTCAGGAAAATTATCAAGTATCAGTCTTTCATAATCCCAATAATTTACTGTTCTGTCGCGATGACGAAGCCTTTCATATGTTCTTAGCCGCAGTGAAGCAACAGTTTCACTATCCTGTCCTCCTGATGTCTGATAAGGTTGTGTGACCGATTTGATCTGACCGTTATTACCTATCAACATCTTTATACTTTCTGCAGGTAATATGCCGGGTTTATTGCTCAGGTCGCCGGTATAAACCAGCTTTACAGCCTGGGTTTGCAAATCAATGATGGGGTTAACATCAGATATATCTTTAACTATTGCCAAACGAATCCAATGTTTTCCTGGCGGCATAGCGGTATGGATAAAGCTTGCATCGCCAGGAATACTTAATTCAACAATACCTGAAGTTTTTAAACCGAATGTTTCATCAATTACCACCTGTTGCTTATTAAGATTGATCCATTTATTTCCTGCCAGATAACTCCATGAAAAAAAATCGGGGTTGATTTCTGCATCACTCCCTTTTTCCTGAATATGAAACAGAATACTGAGGTTTTGAGGTGGAGTTAATTGTTCAACGCCTATATATAAAAATCCTTCCTGCTGATGAAGTGGAATAATCTGACTATTGCCGGTATCAGGCTCATAAATACCAAAACCAGAAACATGATAAAAGCGATTCTCCGAATCATTGGAAAATGCTTTTATCCTTTCAATAGCCTGGTAGCTTATATTGAGATAGTCGATCTCTGGAACATAGGGCGCATTGGGAAGGTTTACATCATCGTAAATCGTTGTATTCGTGGCTTTCCCAATGGCTATTTCACTCAGTATCCGTGGATATTCATCCTGCCCGAACGCAACAGGTCCGGCAAAAACAGAATTGTTAATAAGCATGCTAAATGTAATCGACCAGTATCCGCCTGATGGAAAATTATGAACTGGTACAAGATCACTTAAACCATTTTTACGCTCTGTTTGCGAAGCAGAAATAACAGTCAGGTCCTCGATTATTTTTTCATCGGTATCCGGATTTACCGGGAATAGTTCGAAAGAATCCGGATTTCCCCATTTCCCATCTTTCAATAAATTTAAAGTCGCTATGTAGCTGCCATTGTTGATGGGAGAAACTCCGGGTCTTTCTCCTTCATGACCTGGTGTTGTATCTGAAAAATATTCACGGTAATAGGCGCCCAGGTCCCCTGGAGCTTTTTTCCATTTATAAGTAATTTTGCTGTAGATAATATTCTTATACCGAATTTCATTAAGCCCGATATACAGCCTGGATCCCCTGGCAGGTATAGAACCGAAAGGGAGAAATGAATGGGCTGGATCAGCAGAACCTGTATTTGTCTGGAGTGTTACATTTTTAACCGCATTAACTGTAACGCTAAGAGTTATTATTTTCACGTCAACATATCGCAGGGAATTATATAGATCGACATTACTTTCAGGTTTTAAAATCAATTTAAGTACAGGCCATTTGGTATTTAAAATTTCTGGGAGATCAACAACGGGAACAATTGCAGGAAAGAAAACAGGTATTTGTACATTAACCACAATGGCCCGCGGAAAATTCTGGTATTCCGATAATATTACTTCTGCTTTCATCCACCCTTTTTCAGTAGAAACATAGGCATCAAGGGGAATATGAGAACCTGATGCAGGAAGGTCGGGCAGGGCCCCCATCCAATTAAATGAAATATTGATAAATACAGAACGTTCACCTTCCTGCATATACAGGGCGGGCGATTCAATTGCCCAGCCGGTTGAAGCAGGAATAGTAGCCAATCCGGCTTCTTTTAACCTGCCATCGGCAAAAGCCATCCATCCTTTTTCAACGGAAACTTTTTTCCCAGCGAGATCTTTTAATACTTCATTAGTAGCAGTAATGTAAATTTTTGAAAAATCATTTTTGTTTCGGAAGGAAGTGCGCCAATCAATAATCTTTGCGTGGTTAACTATTATCTCACGTTCGCTCTTATAAATTATATCCTGCTGATCAAATCCTTTGCCACCAAAGAATGAACTGCCCTGGCTAAGTTTATAAGGCAATGCATTATTCGGTAATCCGAGGAGCACAATTGCTTTATCCGGAATACCTGCTTTGGGTTTAAAATGAAGAATATCATGAATAAAAAAATCAAAGTGCCTGGCAGGAATCTGGTTAACAACTTGCTTCAGCTTTTGTATCAACGCAAGAAAAGTAAGAAAGAGAGCGATATGGGGCGTGGTGTTTCTGTTCTTAATGTCTTTGTAATCAAGGTCCGGCAAATCGAGCAGGTAATCCAGATAATTATCCGGCATAGTAAATGAAGCCTGTTTGAAAAAAGGCTGCCAGTCCCCATCTACATTATTAAAGCTGTTATAATATGCAAACTGATTAGCAATAGCACGGGTGGATTCAAGCAAATCTTTAATGCTTCTGTCGTTCAGTTGAACAGTAACCGGGTCAAGTGCAGTTAAAGCACGGTTTTCTTTGCTAACCCCTTCCCTGAAAATGGATATCCTGATTCCACCCATGACAATCTGCTTAATTTACACAAGTAATTTTTTTAGATTAATATTCAATGTAAAATCTGCTTCAGTTCCTTCATCGAGATAATAGGGATATACAAGGTTATACCGTGAATTGGTAGACAATACGGTGTATTGCAGTTCAATTAGTATCAGGCCATCACGTGCATTTACTGTATTGATGTTAATGGTATCCATATCTATTCTGGGCTCAAAGTATAATACAGCGGTCTGTATCAGGTCCTTTACATAAGCAATAAGCGTAGTTGTCATCGGCTCAAATAACATCACATCAAGATTGCATCCGAATGCCGGCTGCATTACTCTTTCACCGGGTCTGGTAGAAAGCAACACCTCCAGGCTCTGAGATATATCTATTTCCTCAGATACAAGCTGCACCGTACCACTTATATTATCAAATGAAGGAGGAAAACTCCATCCGGTACCGAGAAAAGATTGATCGCTATTCATGGTGATTATTTAATTCCCGTTTGCATTCTTAATAATTTCACTTTTTTACCCGCAACTGATCAACTGTGAATGCTCATTAACATGCTGTTTGAAACTATAGATTTTCATCATCCGATCAGTACAGTAGGTTCTCCCAATATGATCGATCCGCCATGTGCAGTTGAATCACCCATTCTTGCGGCAGGTTTGCCACCGATTAACACAGTAACCGATACAATTAATATCGTATCTGGTGGTCCGATGCAAACTGCCATGTCACCCACAACAGCTGCAGGCATTCCGCCAATTAATACTGTTGTTATACCCGGCCCGCTACAGGGTCCGCCAATATGCGGAACCGGACCCGTTGTCATGGGACATATATGCATATCACTTATCCTTGCTGCTGGTTTTCCCATAAAAACATTTCAATTGATCTGAACGATAGAACCTTTAAGTTTGGCAACAGCACTGCTGCTGATTTCAATCCCTGCGGAACCTTCTGCCTTAAATTGCGATTTTGCCGTTTGTTTAATATTTACTCCTTCGCTTTCAATATCTCCACCAGAAGATTTCAAAATCAATTTTTTTTTGCTTTCCAGCGTAATTCCATTATCATTCAACATCAGCTTATTTCCATTCTGATCCTGGAGGATAATACCTTTTTCTTTTTCCGATATAATGAATTTATTTCCGGCCGGAGTTTCAAACGTCATGCTCTTGTCTTTCTCATGAAAAACCATTTTCATTTTACTGGAGAAAAAAAATCCTTTCTCCTGGTTAGTATCTTTTGCCGATATAGGAGCAGGTTTTTTACTACTGTTCATCATTCCGAGTACAACTGCATTCCGCGGATCATTATTTATAAATCCAACCAGTACTTCATCACCACGATCTGGTCGGAAAAATGAACCGCGTTTTTCACCTGCATCCATCGTGGCCATACGCGCCCAGATTCCTTCGTTGATATTTACCATTGGCAGCTTAACCTGGATGCGATCTTCGCCTTTTGGGTCTTTTTCCAGTTTCTCCACCACTGCGATATGCAAGCCACGGACAGGCGGTACGAGTGAACAGGAGGAAGAGTTTTCCGAATCGAGCCTTTCAAATACCCAATCGGGATCCATCCCGAATTGCGCTGTAGTTATCCAGCCCCCATTAGATACTGCATGCCTTATTCCTGACACAAATATTTTTCCATTGAAGCGATCACCCAGGCCTTGCAACTCAATCAAATCACCGGGTCTGATTCCCGGATATCCATCAAAACTTACACGGCCACGTATCTTAGCTAATAAAGATTTCTGGCGACATGCATTTGCCCAGGCCTGCAATTCCTCCCGGGCAACGTCTCCTCCGTGACGTAATAATTGTGTTTTCAGTCCCGTTACTTTTGCGAGATCATCGCCACTTATGTTTCCATTTTGCTTAACTGCTGAAGGGGTTTGTCCGTCAATATCAACTATTTCCTGATTGGCCGGGTCCCATGACAATGCCTTTACACCTGCATATTGATTTCGCACATCCATTTCAGCATCAAATTCAAGAATAGTAGCTCCGTATTTCAGTGTCAGCTTTGCAGCCGGACTGAAGTCAGGACCTTTTATATCTACTTTTCCATCATTGACAAAAACTATTTTACCATTTACATCCATTCTTCCTATCAAAAAATCCCAATCAGAACTATTGAACTGCATCATGTCGGCATGCTTATAAGAAGTGTCTTCTATCGAATTAACTGATATCTTATATCTGGAAAGAAGTGTGTTAGCTATTTCGCTATCCTTTACATCCGAATAATGTGCGCTGTTCTTTCCCTGGGTCATTTGAAAAACAATATCCCTGCACTCCAGTTTTAACTGTGAGCTGCCATTTTTCCGAAGTGCTATTGAATGTGCGATAATTATCCCTTTGAATATCAGGTCCTCTTTTGATTGACGTCCTGCCAATAATTCGATTGATTGGCCAGGAACAAACAATGCATCATTACTTGCACTGAATTTTTCTTTTGAAGGACTGCCATCAATCAGCGTAACTTTTGCAGAAGGAATACGATTGGCTTCCCTGATCACATTTAATGAATAAACCTCGAATGTCTGAGGTATTGCGTTTCCATTGATCTTTACAGTGAAGGTTACTGCAGCTCCTTTTACATTTTCAGGTATATTCCGGTCATTCGGCATAACATTATTTTTCTAAAGGTGGAAAGAAGACATGTGTGCCTACCTGAAGGTTTCTGAAACTTGCCAGGTTATTAGCCTTTGCCACCTGTATATAATAAGCAGGTTCTTCATATACCTCGTAACACAACATCGGCAAGGTGTCACCGGCTTTAACAATACGTGAATGGGTGATATCAGGTGATTTATCTTTTTGAGATCTTACCCTTAATTCGTTTTCAACAGTAGAAGTAAACTTTGCCTTTACTGTAGCCCGGATAGGTGTGCCATCAGCATGAAATAATTTAAAATTGATCGTCATCTCCCGCAACACACATTTAAAAATCAATTCACCCCATTGAATGATGAGATAAGCCGGTTGATGTATTTCACCCTTGTAGTCATAAACTACTTTTTTAAATTGTTCTATATCCGGCCAAACCCCATCTTTAATTTCCCCGGCAATACCAGCACTGTCAGTTGCTTTAAAAGTACCAGGCAATGCACCTGTTTTGTCAAACAAAAATTCCAGGTCAATGTCCTCAGGTTCGACTTTATCAAACTCCAGTTGTTTGGCCTTTGTACCGGAAGCCTGTTGATCTTTATATTTGATTTTGTAAGAGCGCGTGTACCCTTCCGGGTTTACAAGCACTTCAAACACACCTGATTTTATCTTATCCTTTCTTTCGTCGAATTTGGCGGTTTTATAGGCCGTAATTTTTACTTTTTCAAGTTTGGATGACATAACTAACGCTCCCTTTTTTCTTTAAGAATTTCCAATACTTTTTCAACGCACAGATCAATAAGCTGCTCTGCATTTTGTGCGGATATATCATTGGCAGGCTTACCCGCATCAGTACCTGGCTGGCCATTATTTGTTTTGCCTCCACCAGCATCCACAACCGCTTTTATATACAACTCACGAATTTCAATCGGCATAAAAAAGAAATTTAAAGCATGGTAAAATATTGATACCGCAATTCCAGCGATTCGATCAGGATCTTGCTTTCCATTGCATTCAAATCTTCCACGGCCCATTTTTTGGGCCATGCCTGTTTAACAGCCCAGGTCATCAATGGCTCATGCTCTTTATTGAGCAGTTTGATTTCAAGATCTACAGGACGGATATCGAGATTCTGAAAGGAATTGAGACACCATTTGATCAGCGATGAATCTGTTACCACTCCACGCTTCAATACCAGGTTCGGATATTTGGTTCTTACCGGAATTTCATGTTCAAACCTGTTCTCTCCGCCTTCCTTAATCGTTTCTGTTTGCATCTCTGCTGAAGGACCCGATACAGATTGAAACATGATGTCGTTCTCAATTGCCGCCACACCATGAAATTGTTCTTTGAAACCAAACTCGACTTTAAAGTGAAAGGAAACCGGAGGATAATAGGTAGCCATATGGTTATTGCTTTGATATCTTTATTCCCTCATGAGCAAGCTCCATAGTTTCAATCGCTACTTCATTACCGTCTGCCTTCAAATCTGAAGACTGCACTTTTACGGGCCAGGCATTCAGTACCTGCCAGGTAAATACAGGCTCATGTTTTTCATTTAGTAATTTGATGGTAACATCGCGCCGTTGAACAGTATTCATCGAGATGGTCTCCATCCAGTCATTGAATTCCATATCACCCTGGAATGTGCCTCGTTTAAGGGTGATGTTGGCAAGTTTTTGCAGACCTGGTTGTTTGATTTTGTTAAACAACGGGCTGCTCCCTTCGCGGTATTCTATAACTTCTGATTCCTGCGTTAAACCTGTTACTTCTGTAAATCCCATCCTGGTTCCTGGTGCCCATTCCACACTAAAGTGAAATTTGGGTATGGGGTAATTAGCCATAATAAATATTTTAAAAGTTTTTTAATTGTCAAATAACAAATGAAAAGACGATCATGATTCCTGCATTTTGTGAGAGAATTTCAAAATGATAAATTCAGCCGGCCGAACAACGGCCATACCGATCTCAATGATCATCCGTCCTTCTAATATATCCAGTGAAGTCATGGTTTCCCCCAAACCCACTTTTACAAAAAAAGCATCATTTGGTTTTGCGCCTGCCAGCGAACCACGCCGCCATTCGAGCGTAAGGAAATTTTCAATCATCGCTTTTACACGCACCCAAGTATTGAGATCATTCGGTTCAAAAACAAATGGCTCTGTAGCTTTTTTTATAGATTCTTCTGCATAGTTGAAAAACCGCCGTACAGGAACATAGCGCCATTCATTATCATTACCGGCGAGAGTCCGTGTGCCCCAAACCAGGGTACCACGGCCTGTGAATGCACGGATCGCGTTGATTGATTTTCCGGAATTCGTATCTATATTCAATGATTCCTGGTCCTGTGCGCTGATCATGAAATAAGGAGCCAGTACAGATGCGAGACTTGAATTGGCAGGAGCTTTCCATACACCCCGATTGGCATCCACACTTGCGTAAACACCCGCAACAGCCGCTCCCGGTGGGAGGATCATCAGATCCTGCCCAGCTTTAGTTAATAATGTTTTATATAAACCAAAATTTTGAAAAAGATTCTGATCAAATATGGATTCATAAGAAATAGCGGAATTCAATATTGCATTATACTGACCCAGTACTGCGGCTCCCGGAACAGTGGTTGCAGAACTGGCAATCAAAGTATAGTCTTTTACCGGAGTATTGAATACCAATGCAAGTAAAACGCTGGCTTTTGTAGCTCCCGGTAAACCTGCTGCTGCATTCGCAGTTAGCTTTACATCGAGTAAAAACTGGCTCATGCCAGAGGCAACATCTGTTGGGTAACCTGTCGCAGCCGGAAGTACATCAACAGCCAAAAGTGCAGCCCCAATTATCGCTACTTCTTCGTCAACATATGCTTTTAATATAGTGAGTAAAACTTTAACTTCATTTGATGTTACGGGAAGATTTCGCTTTGTATCAAGTGCAGTTGATAAAGCAGTGGCAAGTGCACCTGCAGCTAATGTTCCCCTTACCAAATTCAACTCGACATCCAATTGCGTTTTAAGATTTGTTAACAGTCCGATGGCGGCAGTAACGGCACCCGCAGTATCAGCAGCGCTAATATTAGCAGGATTGCTACCGATAGTATTGAACATAGCCATCGTTGGCGTTTTCGAAGCGAGTATCCGGTATAGTCCCTGAACTCTTCCATCCTTTGGTGCAGTTGCAATAGTGAATCCTGCAAACGCAAGGACGTCTGTTAGTTTAGGATCAACTACTAACAGATCCACATTGGTAGGACTTTTTTGTTTGAATTCCACATGGTGAGTAACGAGCGAGCTTACCAAAGCTTTAATGGCTTCTTTGGCATTGTCAATATCACTTTTCAATTTAAACTCTACGCTTTGCGAAACTGAGGGAGCAAGCAACGCAGGAACGACCACAGGTAATGTATCATAAATCACCTTAATTATGGTGTGAAGTATATCCCGGATCTTAGAATAAATAGCCTGCAATGGTACCGTGCAATCTGCGATTGGCCTGGCTGGATTGTTATATATAATCAGGAAATCATTCAATAATTTTCTTAATTGTGCATCGAGATCTGTTATTCCTGCCGCAACAAGGCCACCACCGGGAAGTATTTTCGAATTGATCAGATTAACCGCTGCAATTGAATTACTGAGATCATAGATAAGTTGCAATAAAGCAGGGGAATTGGTTAATGAAGTAAATAAAGCCAGCGATGAAACAGCATTAGGTGTAGAACCGTCATCGAGCGCAAACACAGTATCACGGAATTTCAATCCTGCAGCAATTGATGTACGCAGCCATGGCGTATATGCTGCTGAATATTTAAGATTATTGATCCCAACATTATTGCGGAAGGCTGCGATACGCTCAACAAATGTTTGACCTGCTATATCCTCATCGTTCTTTAACAGGTCACAGATCAGGAAGCGGTCCTGCAACTTATTACATTGTGCTATAGCCTGCTGCTGAAAATCATACAGATCTGTATTCAGGCTAACGGAATCGGGACTTACGATAAGTGTAGGCTCATCATATTTTTCCAATGCTTTTAATCCACCGAGAATGCCCGTTGTGTCATTACCTTTTGAAGGGGCTTCAGTAAAATTACCTACTGACACAACATAACATACTCCTCCGCCATTATCATAAAAAAGCCGCATTGAATCATATAACAGGTATGGAGTCCCTCTTCGTTCTGTTCTTACATACTGGTTGCCTGAATTCAACCGCACAATTACATCACGTGGAGGCGGACCCCCAAAATACTGTTCAAATTCCAGAAAAGATTTAATACTCGTGGGTACATTTTTTAGAGTTTCTCCATTTCTCTCCGCTTTTTTTGTGTACCCGATAAATGCTGGAATAGCTGTTTCGACAGAAGCAACTGATGGCGGAAATTTCGTGATTTCCTCAACATACACGCCCGGGGTTTTATACGTACTTGCCATAGAAATTGATATTTATTTTATAAGAAAAATTTGAGAATGGATATTTTTTAAAAGTGCGGTAGCTCCATCAATTTCCGGAAAGACGGGATCCACTGAAGGATCAGGCAGGTTTATCGTGCTGCCACCTACCACGATAGAGTAATTAGAAAAAGTTTTTGTGAGCGGCCGCGGCGTAGGTGCCTGGTGAAACAGCGATTGATCCTGGTTCAGGTATCTCCATTTAGTTAAACGGTTTCGGAACCGTAGTAAAAAAACTTTCGCAGGATCATCGACTATCCAACGTTTAATGCCTGCATTCTTTGTAACAAACTGAAAAGGTAAAGTGGCGACACTGATAAAAAATTCGGAAACAGCAAAAAGCTCAGGTTGTATGCTTGAATCCAATAAATAAAATGTTTCTGTAGTAGTTCCCCCAAGTTCAGCGATCTGGATAGAATACTTTCCGGACTTCAGATGACTGAGATTTAAAGTATTGTTGACGTTATCAGCCGCGTTCAGAGGAGCCCGGTATTCACTTTGCGGGAGAGATGTACCATTAACAAATCCCAGGTCAACCGGCACAGCATCTGCATTCAGTATATTATAGCTGATAAATTCTCCCGGGGAAATATTGGCTCTCCGATGATGATAAAAAACAGATTGCGGCGTCAACCTGTCTGCCGGATTAATATAATTAGTAATTGCCGTATTGATTGTTTGCCATTGGGTCGCTGTAAAGCCAATAGTTGAAGCTAACATCTCTATCAATTCAAGAGTTTGTCCTCCCTGCCTGATAATATCACCCAGGTGATAATCTGTTTCGCCCGGATAAGGTGTACCAAAAGAAGGAATAGCATTATTCAAATAGGTAACACCGCCTTCCAGTGATCCGCTTCTGTTGGAGAAATAATATATCTTTTTACCGGTCTCAATTAACCGATGATTGGTAAAATTTATAAACCGTTTGTCGCGCAAGGTCCAGTAAAACGACAATGACATAGCCGGATCAATATCAATTAATGTTGCATACACTGGTGCAGTACTGATGGCTTCCGCCTGTACATGAATTGTAAATCCTGTCCGTGTAGTTTTAAATATCATCTTGTGATCGCGCATTAGTTTTGCAGTCTCTAACGAAGGAGAAATATCAATTAACGCCGATATATCAAAATCGCCGGTATAATTTGTTCCCGCTGCCGGAAGCAGAAAGTAATCATGCCGAATCTCAACCTCCAGTAATTTCCGATACAGTGATCGCATACATTGTGTTAATTAATCTGAATTTCCCTAATAACTCCGCCGCCCTGCAACATCCTGTCTGCATCTATTTCCACCTGCCTTGCTTTGAATAATAAAAAAGGCATTTGTTTACCGCCCAATGATCCCCACAAATGATTAACCTGTTCAAATGTGAGGCTCATCAGATCGAGATTGATATTTATATTATTTTCTTTTTCACCCGGCGTTGCGAACAAACCAGTTGCGCTTACGGGTGTCCGTGCAATTGAGAATTTGCGGTTACCCTGGAAAAAAAGTAATATCAGGCCCAGACTATTCATTGCCATATTATAATCCTTGTGATTTGCAGAAAACAGGAGAAACAAATTGATATGCATGGGCGGATTTACATAAGCAAGTGGGCGGATTTCGCTTTGCCTTACAGCTGTCTGATTCCTGAGGGACGCTTCTTCTTCGACATTCACCAGAGACAGGTATATTTGAGCCGACTCATCCACTGTTAGCGTTAAAGGATTGTCAGGCGTCGCATAGGCTATATTCCGCAATACCACCAGCTCGGGGCCACCCGGTATACCTTGGGATATCAAAAAATTGTTCAGGTTTTGCCTGATCAATTCCATTGCCTGGAAAATCATCTGGTTTTTATTTTTACCCTTTAAGAATCAGAATATGCATAGTAATAACACTCAGAAAAAGAAAATCAAATTCCGTCATGAATGGATTCTGAAATAATCCCTGCACAAAAAAATCGGGTAACCGGTGTTTTGAGGGCGCAGATAGCAACAGTTGTTAATGGAACAACCTTCCAACGAAAATGTACATGAGTTTCATGGAGCGGGAAAAATAAAAGAAAAACTTACCGTAGAATTTATTGGGGTCAGTGTGCACTAACAGAGTTATTAACCGGGGATGTTTGAAATATACAGTCGTTCTTTTTTCTTCTAAACTTTGATGTTTTTGAAATCAGGTTAAACAAATTAAAACAGAAAAGATGTACGGAAAAGAAAGATGGTTAAGATTACTTCATAAATATATACCCTACTTTAAATTTTAAAACAGGTGAAAACACGGGATCAAATATTTTCTAAAAACAAATCTGAACTATGATCCAATCGAGGTTGCATTTATTAATTTCAGTAATAAAAATTTCGTTTCAATTAACGGTAAGTAATGCAGGGTGCAATCCAATTCGAAAATGCCTGATAAAAATATCTTCGCCCAGATACCGGCTAGCATGGTGCAGCAAATTATTTTTATAATTTTATTTAACCACTTATATTTAAATATCAGGGTCTTAATTTGCGTCACAGGGGTTTTATTTCTCCCTGCATGGCGCATACCAGTAGCATGAATATATCCTGGCGTAATAGAAAAATATTTTTTGCAGCTCACACTAATAAAGGAATTCATTGAACTGGAAATTTTCAAAAGAAAGACTGTTTTTCTTATCAATATCCGCGCTGATTTTCAGCGCTCTTTTTCAGGATTTTATCAGCCTCCCATGGTTGCCGGCCAGGGTGGAGTTAACTGAATTTATTCTCATTCCTGTTCTTTTGTTTTTCCCATATGAAAAATTAAGAAATTCAGTATTTGATAAACGGGCCAGATGGATTTTTGCTTTGATAGCTTTCTATCTCCTGATTAATGTAGTCTCATCAATAGTCAGTGGATCTGGTTCATCGCTGATTGAATCAATAGCTCGCATTTATCTCGCCCTTTTGTTTTTTATATTGATTATTTTTTTTGATGGGTTTACTGCAATAGAACTATCAAATTACCTGAGCAGGCTTTTTTTATATATCGGTTTATTAGCTGCTTTGCTTTCCCTTTCCGGCTATTTTCTTCTTGCTTTTGGAATCGAAAACAGTATGATCATCCGTCTGGACGAATATCCCTATCTCGGCACTGTGTACAGGTTAAGAGGCCCTACCTTCACACCTACTATGCTGGCAACGATTCTGGTACCGTGCATTTTCTTTCCACTGGCAAATTACCATCAGCTTCCATTCAGGAAAACTACCCGGCTCTTAGTTTTTATTCTTATTGTACTAACAGCATTCCTCACTTTCTCTAAATCATTTCTGATCATCGCATGGGGATTATTTATTTGGGGATTATACAAGGTGGGCAAGCTTCGGAGATCCATTATCCTACTAACCGTTTTACCACTGCTGGTAGTTTTATTTATAGCTACTCATTTTGTGTTTGCCAAACCAGGGTCGGATATCTATAAAAAATACCTGCAAACAACATTTGTCAGTGAGAGGTCTGCATTTTCAGCTGGCGAATGGCAG
>JAATGW010000208.1 GCA_015654495.1 Chitinophagales bacterium | reverse complement strand
CCCAAAGGTATTTTCATCATCTGAAATCCTGATACACTTATAGCATTACCTGCCCATAATAACTGACCTGAATTACTGAGCAAGGTCATGGAATATTTACCTTCTTTAAAATGTTTCAGTAATATATTCAGATCAGTAACTACAGGATTCGGATAAATTATGATTGCCGTAGTTTTATCAGGATCGTCGGGAAATTTCTTTACAGTATTTTTTGCTGAAATAAGCCTGAGGTCCGGATCTATAAATGCTGAATCGGGCGCAAAACCAAAATTCAGATAAGATCGCTGGTGATTGTTTTTATGATCGATTATCACCATTGTATCCCGGGTTGCATTCTTAAAGCGGATGGCCACCGGCATTTCAAAAAAGCCGACAGAGCTGTGTGAAGTTGTCTGGCTGAGATCGGCATGTACCCAGCCATCTCCAAGGTTAGTCCAATCCAGATTATAAGAAGGATAACCTTCTCCATAAAACCAGTCGTTGAAAAATTCCGGGAGACTCAAGCCTGAACTCTGTTCCATATGTCCCATAAAATCTTTCGTAAATGCATAGCCGTAGGCAAATTTCTGATCTTTCAGATAATTGCGCATACCCTGAAAAAATGCGGCATCACCCATTTTCCAGCGCAGCATATGCAGTATCCAGGTCCCCTTGGTATAGGTGAGCCTTCCATCGAATATCCGGTCAACATTGGTTGTATCAGTAACAAAAACAGATCCGTCAGCATGTGAAACTATTGTAGCCAGTTGTTCTCTCAAAATCGTTTTATAGATAGAGGCAGGATAAAATTTTTCGGTACTATAATTTGTAAGAAATCCGGCAAAACCTTCGTTAAGCCAGATATCCTGCCAGCTGCCGCAGGTAATTTTATCGCCAAACCACTGATGGGCTGCTTCATGTACAAGCAAAGCCTCTGATGCATTTGTCATGAATGAATTGGATTGATTTTCCATTCCTCCACCCCAGGAGAACTGGGTATGGCCATATTTTTCGTTTATAAACGGATAGTCACCAAAGCTGTCATGAAAAAGCCGGAGAGTGCGTCTGGTGAAACGAATTGATGTCCTGAATGAAGAAAGACTTTCCGGATAAACATTTTGAATCATCGGCAGAATTTTCTGACCGAGTTGAATAGTGTCAGATAATGTCGAATAATTTGTTGCTGCAATAGCAATCAGGTAACTGGCGACCGGATATCTGTGTTTCCAGTGAGTGGTTTTTTCTCCTGCATTCAATAAAGTGCCCTGCAACATTCCGATTGAAACGCCTGTGTACTGATCCGGCGTTGTGATAAACACATCAAGCGAATCTGTTTTATCATCGAGACCATTTTTGCATGGCCACCAGTCGCGTGATCCATAAGGTTCACTCAAAGTCCAGCACACAGGTACACCTGCATGCATTCCTGAAACATAACTTCCAAAACCGTTTCCCGCTGCGGGTACTCCCTGGTAAAAAATGGAAACTGAATCTTTATTGGCGACCGGAATGGAAGCAGGAAATTTAATCTGCACTGTCTGGTTTCCCGGTCTGCTGAAATTTATTTTACTGCCATGGTACAAAACACTGTCAACTCCCAATTGATCAATAAGGTCCAGAACAATATTATCCGTGGTAGAACTGATTATAAAATCTACCGTTACCACTCCGTTGATGAATTGAACAGCGGGATCAATTTTCCATTCGCATCGGAGATGATGAATATCAAAATTGGCAGAAGCCAATGTTTTTAATCCACCTCTTGATTGAAGTTCAAATTTTCTACGCGCCGATTTAGCTTCCGCCTCCTGAATCGACATCAACTCATGTGGCTGCTGTGCAGCTAAAAAACCGGGTATTAAAAATAACTGGAGCAGGGCCAACATGCAGGCGATATGCAGTATCTTTCTTTTCATCCTTCTGGTTCCGGACTGATTTAAAACAAGTGATGAAGTTATTCCGCTTTTTAAGAATAAAAGCCAATTATTACTATAATCACCTGTTAATCAGCAACTGTTCGGGTTTATGGTCGTTATTAAGCAATAACGCAAGCCAGATTGCTTTATTTTTACACACTGATGCGCAGGATACAGTTTAACGATACAATCAATCTGATCTCCAAACTCAGCTTCCGACGAACCTGGAACGCGCTGAAGGTTTTCAGTAGTTTTCAGATCAGCAGGATCAGCGGAAAGCCTGTACAATGGGGTTATCCGGTATCCGTTTCTTTTGAACCTACTACTTCCTGTAATCTTCGCTGCCCTGAATGTCCGAGTGGCCTTCGGGCATTTTCCCGACCAACGGGGATGCTGGAGAAATCTTTTTTTGAGAAAACAATTGATGAAATTCACCGCGAGCTCCTTTACCTGATTTTTTATTTTCAGGGTGAACCTTACCTGAACCCGGGTTTTCTCGAAATGGTGAGTTATGCTTCATCAAAAAAAATATACACAGCTACATCAACCAACGCGCATTATCTCAATGATGCAAACGCACGCAGAACTGTGGAAAGCGGACTTGACAGGCTGATTATCAGTGTCGATGGAACTACCCAGGAAGTGTACCAGCAATACCGTGTCGGGGGAAAACTGACTAAAGTGCTTGAGGGCGCAAAGAATATCATGAAGTGGCGAAAAGAACTCGGGAGTAAAACACCCCTGGTTGTTTTTCAGTTCCTGGTCGTAAAACCGAACGAGCACCAGGTAAATGAGATCAGGCTACTTGCTGAGGAAATAGGTGTGGATGATGTTTGGTACAAAACTGCGCAGGTATATGATTTTGTAAACGACCCTAATAACCTGATTCCAGGTATCGATAAGTATAGCCGGTATAAGAAAAAGGAAGCCGGTGGATATACATCGAAGAATAAACTGTCCAATCATTGCTGGAAACTCTGGCATTCAAATGTGATTACCTGGGATGGGCTCGTTGTTCCCTGCTGTTTTGATAAGGATGCTATGCACCAGCTCGGTAATATGAAAATGCAATCCTTCCGGGAGATCTGGAACAACGAGAATTACCGCCAGTTTCGTAAAGAACTCATGAGTGGCAGAAAAAATATTGATATCTGTGCCAATTGCAGCGAAGGGGTAAAGGTTTGGGGTTGATATATAAATTAAGCGTTCTGATTGGCAGCTAACCGGACCTGAGGACCCGGCTTCTATTTGCTTTCCTGCAGATTTGTTTTTTCCAAAAAATAAAAATACATGGCAGAGAACAGTTTCCGTATGCGGCAGATCATCATGTTATTTCTGATCGGCTTTCTTTTAGTTCTGATCGTAACCGAGTTATTTATTTTTCTGCCAGGATTCCTGGGCGCCATCACGTTTTACATCCTGGGCCGTGATAAATATTTTTATCTCACTGAAAAAAGAAAATGGAGAAAGGGTTGGACAGCTATTCTTTTCATGTTTGCTTTTCTTGCACTGATAGGATTGCCTGTTTATTACGCAGTGACCCTGGTGAGTCCTAAGATCAATGTCGTTCTGGGTCGTTCTGACGAATTACTTAAAGGCATCGAATCTGTGTCCAAACAAATAGAATCATATACCGGGCAGGAAGTTTTTTCCAAAGAAAACCTCAATA
This sequence comes from Chitinophagales bacterium, assembly GCA_015654495.1. Lineage (GTDB taxonomy): Bacteria > Bacteroidota > Bacteroidia > Chitinophagales > Chitinophagaceae > Pollutibacter. The sequence continues at coordinate 1,526 of JAATGW010000208.1, read as the reverse complement.
CTATCCAGAAGAATATCACGAGTTTTATTCCACGTTTTCTGAACAGCACAGCAAATTCGCTTGGTAACCTGCTGGTGATGTTTTTTGTTTTGTTTTTTATGCTCACCAGCGGCCGTGCTCTTGAACAGTCGTTAAATAAATTTATTCCGTTAAGTAAACATAGTGTGGATGAGCTTGCGAATGAAACACGTAATATGGTAAGAGCCAATGCCATCGGTATACCACTGATATCACTGATACAGGGTGTAACAGCCGCACTCGGATACTGGATTTTCGGATTAAATAATTGGGGTCTCTGGGGTTTTCTTACAGGCATTTTTGCATTTTTCCCCGTGGTCGGAACGCTTATGATCTGGGTACCTCTCGTCATTCATTTGTATACGCAGGACCAGAACTGGCAGGCAACAGGCCTTATGATTTATAGCCTGATCGTTACCGGAAATGTAGATTACCTGGCGAGAATCACGCTCATGAAAAAAATCGGGAATGTACATCCGCTGATAACCATATTCGGTGTGATTGTAGGTCTCCGCCTTTTTGGATTTATGGGTTTTATTTTTGGTCCGCTGGTTCTGAGCTATCTTTTTATTCTGATTAAATTGTATTCACAGGAGTTTGTAGAATCAACGAAACCGGCGAAGAATTAAATTCAACAGGGAAAATTGACTAACCACATATGAGCCTCGAAAAGGATATTAATCAATTTAAGTTCAGAAATCAGCAGCAGAAGTCGATTGTTAATATTATCTATTCCTACAACTGGCTAATGGAAAAAATAAAAAAGCTGGTAGCAGAAGAAGAGCTTACACCGCAGCAATACAACCTGCTACGGATTTTAAGGGGCAGTTATCCCATTCCATTGTCAACTCTGCAGATAAGGGATCGAATGCTTGATAAAATGAGTGATGCGAGCCGGATTGTGGACAGGTTAATAATCAAGGGACTGGTTCAGAAAACTGTTTCAAGTGCTGATAAACGGCTGGTGGATGTATTGATAACTGGCGCGGGCCAGGAAATACTTACCCGCCTGGAGGAGAAAAATGTTGAGATGGACGGAATAGTTTCCGCTCTGGATGAAAATGAAATGACCCAGTTGAACGTTCTATTGGATAAAATCCGAGGATAATGCCAAAGCCTTCGCCAGGCAGTTTGTTGATTGCCTTTTTTTCCATTCTATTTTGCATTTCTATTTCTGCGAAAAGCCAGGAACCTTCACCGCGCTATGAGTTCAGAGCAGTGTGGATTGCTACTGTTGATAATATTGACTGGCCATCCAAAAAAGGTTTGCCGACTGAACAACAGAAACAGGAATTTATAAAGCAACTGGATCTGCATAAGGCTAATGGAATGAATGCCGTGATCATGCAGATAAGACCAGCTGCTGATGCTTTTTATCCTTCATCGATAGAGCCCTGGAGTGAATGGTTAACAGGCGTGCAGGGCAAGGCTCCGGATCCTTATTACGATCCGCTCGCTTTTATGATTGATGAAGTTCATAAGAGAGGTATGGAGTTTCATGCCTGGTG
>JAATGW010000487.1 GCA_015654495.1 Chitinophagales bacterium | reverse complement strand
CAGGGAAGACAATAACAGAAGCTTCGATGGTATGTGGGAGGATATTAAAAGAGATATACTCAGTAAACAGGAAAACTAAACTGGTTCAACGGTTAACGTTAAACGTTAACCGTTGAACCTGCCTTTATATCATCTCACTTTGTAAAAGTGGATTCTTAACTGATAGTTTCTGTTCAGAATATTCCTTAGCCGCTTTTACAAAATGCACGAATATAGGATGAGGGTTTTCGACGGTGCTTTTTAATTCAGGGTGATATTGCACACCAATGAAGAAAGGATGTGAAGGTATCTCAACTATTTCAACAAGGTTACTGGCCGGATTTTTTCCACTCGCTATCATACCGTGATTCTCAAAATCATTCATGTAGTTATTATTGAATTCCCAGCGATGACGATGCCGTTCGCTGATTACTGTGGTTCCGTAAATACGGTTTGCAAGAGAACCAGGAAGTATTTCACATTTATATGAACCCAATCGCATGGTTCCCCCCTTATCAGTAATATTTTTCTGATCTTCCATCAGGTCGATAACCGGATCAGGCGTTTCCGGATTCATTTCCGTAGAGTGAGCATTCCGCAATCCAACAACATCACGGGCAAACTCAATCACCGACATCTGCATCCCGAGGCATATTCCAAAAAAGGGCAAACCCTTTTCACGCGCATACCTCACTGCAATTATTTTTCCGTCAATTCCACGATGACCAAAGCCAGGTGCTACCAGCAATGCATCCAGGTTTCCCATCTTTTCGTCTACATTATCCTCAGTGATAAATTCACTGTGAATATTTACAACCTCCACTTTGCATTCGTTGATAGCCCCCGCATGCACAAATGATTCAAGTATCGATTTATACGCATCCTGCAGTTCAATATACTTCCCGATCAGCCCGACAGTAACTTTACTTTTCGGATATTTAAGTTTATCAAGAAACTCTTTCCATATCGCAAGTTCCGGTTCATGATACCGGGTGATATTCATCTTTTTCAGACAAATTACATCCAGCTTTTCACGCATCATTGCCAGCGGAACTTCATAGATAGTAGGTGCATCTGCAGCTTCAATTACAGCTTCCTGTTTTACATTGCAGAATAGTGCAATTTTTCTTCTGATCTCCGGTGAAAGTGGCCGTTCCGTGCGGCATACAATAATATCCGGATGTACGCCATTTTCACTCATCATCTTAACACTGTGCTGAGTTGGTTTTGTTTTGAGTTCTTTGGCCGCTTTCAGATACGGTACCAGTGTGAGGTGAACCACAAGACAATCTTCTTCAGGTAATTCCCATTGCAGTTGACGAACGGCTTCAATGAAAGGAAGGCTTTCTATATCACCTACTGTTCCACCAATCTCGGTAATTACGATATCATAACCATCATTACCTAAAAGTTTCATCCTGCGTTTGATCTCATCTGTAATATGAGGTACAACCTGAACTGTTTTGCCGAGATAAGCGCCCTCACGTTCTTTGTTAATTACAGTCTGATATATTTTGCCCGTGGTAACATTATTAGCCTGGGTTGTAAAAATATTCAGAAAACGTTCATAGTGCCCGAGATCAAGATCCGTTTCCGCTCCATCTTCAGTAACATAGCATTCACCATGTTCATAAGGATTAAGAGTTCCGGGATCAACATTGATATAGGGATCAAATTTCTGAATCGTTACTTTCAGTCCACGGGCCTGCAGGAGCTTAGCCAACGAAGCCGAAATGATTCCTTTTCCCAATGAAGAAGTAACACCACCGGTTACAAAAATAAATTTTGACATGTATGAATGAATTTAATTATTCGTTCAAATCATCTTTCTGCACAAATGATAAAAACTATCATTTTGTTACGCCACAAAAACGTTCACAATTGATTGAAACCGGACCTATAGAAAATATTCGGAGAAGAAATTCTTGGAGGTCATGCAAACATACGTCGAAAATACCGGCTGAAAAAAAATCCACAGGGCACTGTGGAAAAATCCATCCATCGGACCTCAAAAACTGTTCATCGGACGAAATTTCAGTATTCCATAATGAAAATGAATAAGATAGGAAGATTTCTGACCTTAAAATTCAACAATAAGGCCTGTGCCTGATTCGTTTTTATTGTTGTTAAAAAACTATGCTAAAAACCACCCTGATCCTGACTGCGTTGCAAATCTGCGTACTTGCAGCTATTGCCCAATGTACCGCGGCGGGTGGTGGTGCTTATTGGGTTCCTTCTGTACCGGCAAGCGGGGTTACAACAGTCGCGGCCAGGGTTCAGGGTACTGTACCGGTAAATATATTCACCCAGGGCCCGCTTGCTGCAGGTCGTCCGATATACTCAACAGATAATAATGATCTGTATAATGGATTTTATCATCGCGCAGTGTCAATTGCAAGAGGAGCGGGGCTTCGTACAGGCGCATATACTTCCATTAAATTCGGACAGGCATTGCCCAAAACAATGATTCATTTCAGGGTAGGTGATCTGAGGGGCGATGGCACAAATAAAGTAACCCAAACCATTCATGGATATAATAACGGAGTAGAAGTGTCAGCTTCCTTCGAAGAATTTTTAAATGGAGCATATATTACGGCAGGAAATACGATTAATGGCGGAGCTACCACTACAAACCTCGTTCAGTCATCAGTAAGGATTTTCTTTGACGCTCCTGTTGATAGTGTAGTCGTTGCCCGGGTATCATTCGGTGATTACGTAGTTATAAGTGTCTTTTCAACCTGCCAGATACTTCTGCCGTTTAAATTAGCCGGATTCCAGGCAAAAATTAATAATGGTTCTACCGTTTTAAACTGGATAACAACGGATGCTTATAATTTCAGCCAGTTTATGATCGAGCGAAGCACCGACGGCAGTAATTGGACTGATATTGGTTCGAGAAAAATTGATGAATATTCATTTGCAAAAAACCATTTTATTTTTTCTGATGAAAAGCCACAGGCAGGGAAAAATTTTTACAGACTAAAAACAATTGATTTCGATGGTAGTGAAAACTATTCGGAAACAACATCAGTAAATTTCATGCTGAGCAGTGGCGACCTTTTGCAAACAGGCGCTAACCCTTTTTACAATGAATTAAAACTTGTCAAGAAGAGTGAAGAATCACTGATCATCTGTGTTTATTCATCAGAAGGGAAACTTGTATATAACAGCAGGATTCGAAAAGGTACCCATGCTATTCCAAGTTCTTCATGGGATAAGGGACTCTATTTTATAAGAGCAGCAAGCATGAGTGGTAAAACAGAGTCATACAAATTGATACACCAATAACAGGACGATTTTTCTTCCGGCCAATTCATAAACCAGCAAAACAACCCGCATCGGAAAAATCCTCTGCGGGTTAGCTATTAATGGGTAAGTAGTAGACTTATTCGCGGATCAGTTCAACCTCAGCTATTGAATTTGATACTGATTTGATCAGAATTGCGTAATGCCCGGAACTGATTTTTTCAACCGGAGGCGTAGCACATCGAACCATTATATTTT
>JAATGW010000170.1 GCA_015654495.1 Chitinophagales bacterium | reverse complement strand
GGTCTTTTCTCCGGTCTCCATCATAATCAAACCACTTTGCATCCGTTACCATTCCCGCTTTTAACAGCGGCCCACATACCTTCTCCGTTACATCCTTAAATATCCCTTTGCCGTTGTTCTCCAGAATATAACCCTTACAGGGATAGCCATATGCAAAGGGTTTCAGCCGCACACCAACAAAAAGATCTTCGTCTCCATCTCCGTCATAGTCCCCTGCTGTTACGCAGCCCGCACTCTCAAACAACATCGCCGATGGCAGGATCTGTGGCGATTTCTTCAGCTTGCCCCTTCCTTCATTGATATACAATCTGCTGATCAGTTGCGTGGAGTTCGGGGAAAATTCATTCCCGCCGCTGCACACAAACAGGTCCTGATCCCCATCTCCGTCTGCATCAAAAAACAAAGCGTCCGTGTCCTCGCTCTCCTTATCCGCTTCCAGCATTTGTTCATTCGTCTTTGTAAATCTTCCGCTTCTTTCCTGTACATACAACACTCCCGCCTGGCCCCTGGCTCCGCAGATATACAGGTCCTCCAGACCATCCCCGTTCACATCTCCAACAGCCATCCGCGGACCCTCTGTACTCAGCATCCTGAAGATCAGTTTATCCCGGTTAAAGTCCACAAAATCATTCTCCTTATGTACAAAGCTTATTCCGTAATCAATAGCACTCTTCTTAAATACTGTCGCTGTCACTGCCTGTGGCAGCGCAGAATTTATTACCGCTTCCGATTGCTTCAGCACCAAACTCGTATCCATCTTCACCTCTCTGAGCGTTTGTGCCCTGCCGTCATTCCACTCCACTACCACCGAATCTATCTTTTCCGCTTTACCAATACCAAAGTTCAACCGCGCATCAACTGTACTCTGGAACCCACGCATCGGCATCTGCTCCTGGTAATACTGATTACTTCCGCAGTACACCGTTACCTTTGATCCTATACCATAGCGGTTCTTTCCTTCTCCTTCAAATGACAGCTTTAAAAAATGCTGCTCCGGATAAAGCTCACGGCTGCGGTTCCGGTATACAAAACACGGCATGTTCACATTGTTCACCACCAGGTCCAGGTCCCCGTCATTATCCAGGTCCCCATACGAACTCCCGTTACTGAACCCCGGTAACGATAATCCCCACTCCTCCGATTTATTGCTGAACGTCAGATCCCCATTATTGCGGAATGCATAGTTCGATAACGCATGAGATGGCATCAAATCAATCAGCTTCTTATAACTTCTCTTGCCATTGGAAGCGACAATATCAGTCATCACTTCCCTGTTGGAAATATACTGAATGAAGTCTTCATTGGTAAGGTCCTGGTAAATACCGTTTGAAACGAAAATGTCTTTGTAGCCATCATTATCAAGATCGGTTATCAAAGCACCCCAGCTCCAGTCCGTAGCGTGCACGCCTGCATAGCGACCAATTTCACTAAAGGTTCCGTTGCGGTTGTTCAGCTGCAGCATATTTCTTGTAAACTGGTGATAGTATCCAAAGCGGAGATTCAGCTGGTACTTGTCCCAGTTTTCAAAAGTGGTATTCATTTTGATCCGGCCTTCATCATCAGGTAACATTTCTGTTACAAAAATTTCAGGATACTGATCGTTATTAATATCTGCCATGTCGGCACCCATCGATGCATTGCTGATGCTCTGCATTTATTTTTCGAGTACTTCACTGAAACCGCCGTTCTTATTATTTATATAGAGATAGTCGCGCTCAAAAAAATCGTTTGAAACATACATGTCCTGCCAGCCATCCTGGTTTACATCTCCAACGGTAATTCCTAACCCAAATCCGATAACGCTTCCATAAATTCCAGCAGATTCGCTTATATCTGTAAAGCGGTTGTTATCATTACGGAAAAACTTATGACCACCTAAGGAATCGCGTTTTTCACGCTCGTTCATTTTCAAGTCAAAGCTGCCGATAGCCCGAAATGAATTGTTCAACAGAAACATATCAAGGTCGCCATCTTTGTCAAAATCAAAAAAAGCAGCATGGGTTGAGAATCCTTTCGAATTCAGGCCGTATTCAGTGCCACGTTCGGTAAACGTGCTGTTCCCATTATTAATGAATAACTCATTCTCTTTGTTATCTCCTTTTACATCACCACTGTTGCATACATATATATCGATGAATCCATCACCATTCACATCAGCCATGCTAACACCTGTGGACCATTTACTTTTTTTAGTGATGCCTGCTTTATCAGTAATGTCTTCAAATCTGAAATTGCCTTTGTTAAGAAACAGCCGGTTGGGTAGCATATTAGCTGTAAAGAAAATATCTGCGAGGCCATCGTTATTAATATCGCCAATGGCTACGCCACCGCCGTTATAAAAATTACGGTAAGTAAAAATGTTGAACTTGTCATCATAAGTAAGCGTGTTGGAAAAATCAATACCGGTTATTTTTCCATTCAACTGCTGGAAACGAGAATTGGTTTCGGGAATAAGTTCATCTTCCGGTGTTTTGCATCCCTGCATATAAAACAGGATTACACCATATAATACGGACATCACCGGACACAACAGATTTTTTGTGCATTTATCTTGGTTCATTCCGGCTCGCTTTTAACAATGCGTCTTCAACAGTTAGATCTGTAATTTCTGCTTTTACCAGGCGTTCATCAAATTTCCCGATTAATATTCTCCGGTTACCGTCCACTTTTACGTGTATGGTTCCCCGTGTGCTGTCCGTGATTGTGATAAAGGGATTGCCTCCGGGGTACCAGTCTTTAAAAAAATTCAGCACATCCGGTAACAGACTGTCTGAAAAACGGGATTTGTTCCATGGTGCCCAGTCATCATATGCAAATTCAGTCCGCATTTTAAAAATCTTATCCTGATGGAAGTCAGGAAAGAAATTCATCGATCCCGAATCCCTCAGTTCATTTTTTCTCAGGCTATATTGAATAAAAAGATTATTTACACCATCCATCACCTTTCCTTCTTTGTTCAGCGTCCAGCTACGTTCATAGAATTCCCGCCGGGGCATTCCGAAATAATAACCGAAAAAAATGGAATCCACACGTATGTTTTTTGCACGTTCAGAACGGACCAATTCTGAATACTGAATTTTAGGATCCTGTGGACCACAACTACTGATCACCAGAGAAGATAAAATAATAATCAAAATAAAACGCTGCATCATATAAATCCTCATTAATATTTTTTGAATTCAAG
>JAATGW010000654.1 GCA_015654495.1 Chitinophagales bacterium | reverse complement strand
TGAATGGGATCCGGCCAGAACAACAAGTGCAATGGCACTGGGATATGTCCCGATCTATAATCATTCCTATGCTGCCAACTGCGAATATGAAATGAATTATGAAGACGAACCCATCAGCATTACGGTTATGCGTTCCGTTAAGGCCGCTGAAGAATTATTTATAAACTACAATGGAGACTGGAATGATAAGAAGGCGGTGTGGTTTGAAGTCAGGCAGTAGGCAGTAGGCAGCAGGCAGTCTCACTATTGGCGCGATGCCAATGTTTTAGTGAAAAATAACCTGAAAATTTAAACCAGTGAGTAGGAGAAAGCAGCTTAGCTAAATCTTTCATGATTGATTTTAGTATATAGTTTTTCTGCCGGGAAGTCGGGATGATGAAGAAATACACAATGTTTTTTATGCCGCCTGCTTTCCGGCTCCCCTTACCGGCAAAAGAAGGAAGTTATATAGTAGCAGGCGGAAGAATTAATTATATACCCAAACAAAATTACTGAGCGCTGTTTACCAGGTATTCAGACTGGTAAAAAAACTTCGATAATAGAAAAAAAATGAGCCGCTAAAATTGAAGACATCCTTTGTCTGCAACAAGATAACCTCATGACTGTCTTTCTACTCTCTAATAACGCACTTTGTTTTGATTGCTGACATTCAGCTGCTTTATTGTTTCTTGTCTGAAACAAGCTGACTATTTTGGACTACTAAAACATTGATATCATTCGCCGCAACAAATTTGTGTACTTCTGCCTTTTGCCTGATTCCTACTTCCTACTTCGTACCTCGTACTTCGTACCTCGTACTTCGTACTTCGTACTTCGTACCTCGTACTTCGTACTTCGAACTTCTTCTAATCGGTGATTCTCCCTCCTGCATTCACCCATGCAGCCAGCTTATCTTTTTCATCCTGGGTGAGTGGTGGTGTTGGTGCCGCAGGCATTGTTCCTTCATCAACTGCCCTTACTTTTATTCTTGCTGCGAAAGCTACAATATTGCAATCGACAGTAAAATTCGGTGTTGGCTGTTGTCCGTTAGGGGCATGGCAGTTTACACAGATTGTACTTATGACTGATTTTGCAGCTGTGAAAAGAGGACCGGGAGTAGAACTGCCTTCATTTACTGTAACGGCCGCAGTTTTGCTGCAATTATTACTGTTTTTTACTGTTACGGTATAGCTTCCCTTGGCCAGGTTTTCAAATACGTTGGAAGCCTGAAAACTTGTTCCATTTATACTGTACTGCAGATTTGTACTGCCACTAGCCGTTACAGTTATCTTGCCATTACTGAGACATGCCGATGAGTTTGTGGCTTCAGTAGTTACTGTGATATTCACATTGTCGCATGCGCCCGGCTGGGGACCCGGATCCGGAGAATCACTTTTTCCGCAGGAAATTATCAGAAATAACAAGCCAATGGCAGGGGAAACAATTGTTTCCCTGAATCCGGATCTTTTCATAAACAGGTTTTTATTTTTTTGAACGATGGAGTGGCGGTATATACTTCAGGCCCAGAAATATTCCATAGGATCGCAGGTTGATTTTTCCATATCCGATATCACTGAGTGATACTTTGAAAAATGGTTCTGCTTGCACAGTGAAACCTTCAAAAATCCTTTGTTCGAATCCGGCCGAAAGATTCAGAACAGAAAACCAGTAATTGCTTTCCGCATTATTTTCCCAATGCTTGTAGCGTGGATTATTATAATATTTATACCAGTAATGCAGATCTTCTTTCTTCATAAAGTAGGACGAAAGTCCGGTACTTACAAAGGCACGTTGCGAAGGCCTGTACAGCCAGTTATAACGTACGTTCAAAGGAATATCCCACATAAAACATTCCGCCTGCACTTTTGTAACTTTTATATAAGGATCATATGGATTATATCCCGGAATCTTCTGGTATCCGTCACCGGTAGAAGTATAATATTTATTCGAGTAAAGAAATCCTGTTTGAATCGACCAGCGCTTATTAAAATTAAAGCCGGCTGTTATTCCATAGGTGCTGCCTACATGCTCCGCACTGGCAGTTCCAACCTTGCTTACATCAGGCGACCATACCAGTCCCAATTCAAGCAGATTGGTGGATTGATTCATCTCGTCCATTTTCTTCCTTTTCTTTTCAGCAAGAGCAATTCTGTCCGCACTGTCTTTTCTCCGGCTTTCTTCAAGCATTTGCTGCACGGAAGCTGGTAAGACCAGACTGCTTTGTTCTGTCAGGACTAATTTATCGTGAAGGGCTCCCGGATTATCATTTTGCTGAAGGCTTTCGGGAGTCCTGTTTTGTTGAGCTGCTGTTTTATCGCCATCCATTGAAATCCCAAAATCAACTTCACCGGTTTCTTTTCCACCGCCCTTTATTCCATATCCGATTTTATCTCCCCCTGCTGTAGTTCTATTAGTTTGAACCTTATTACAGGAACTATTTCCATTCAATTCCAGTAAAAAATCTGATTTCTTTTTCCAGGTTAAAGAGCCTGTTCTGGCATCTCCGGAATTAATCTGTTCTTTAGTTCCGTCCTTTGTTTTTTTGTCATTTTCTTCTGTAACGGGTAGGATATAGTTTTCACGTGTAGCCGATACCGGTGGTTTCGTTTCCGCGGCAGATTTCAGAGGGGCAGGGGCTTCAGTTTCACTCATGTCATATATTGCAATAGCATTTAGTTTTCCGGGTGACTTCATCGCTAGCGGAATACCAATCAGAAGTATCAGCAATAGGGCCAGATCAGGAATGATATGGTAATTGATACCCGGCTTCTGTGGCATTTCCCTGTCCAGCCGAGCTGAGATCTTTTCCCATGCGGAAGTATAAGCCGGCGCTTCCTGCTGCTCGGCTGCCTCCCTGCTCAGGCGATCCAGTTCGTCATCATTGAGGTTATGCATAAGCTCTGTACCGGGTTAGTTGCAGGATTAATTTCTTCATTTTCTCTCTTCCTTTCGATAGGTTGGATTTGGAGGTACCAACTGACATGCCTAACTGCTCAGCAATATCTTCATGTGAAAAACCGTCGATCACAAAAAGATTAAATACATTTCTGTATGCAGGCGACAACTGGTTGATAGACTGAATGATTTCCTTATACGAGATCTGATCAACCGCCGTTGCCTGGTTCTCTGAAGGAACATCATATTCTTCGGGTAGGGTATGGGTCATTGCATTATGATTGTTCTTGCGGAACTGATCAGTACTAGTATTGGTAATGATCCGTTTAAACCGGCCTTTCAGTGAAGTGAATGTATCC
>JAATGW010000080.1 GCA_015654495.1 Chitinophagales bacterium | reverse complement strand
TAATATAGATATCAGGTATCATCGGTTTAATCTTACGATGAATCCCGACCTCACCACGGCAACTATTACCGGATCTGTCACCACCTATTTTGTAACCACTGTTGCCAACGTCAATAAGATCAAATTTGATTTGTACAATAATGGAATGGACGGAGATTCATTCAGGTACCACGGCGTTTCGCATACAATCAATGAAGCTGTCGATCATGTTGTTGACACACTCACCATTAATCTTCCTGTTACTATTGCAACTGCCGGAACGCTTGATTCTGTAACCGTTTCTTATCATGGTACACCACCGCAGAGTGGAAACAGCAGGGGGTATAAGCGAACAACGATTTCGGGTGTACCGATCCTTAGCACACATTCTTCCGGTTATTTTGCTCGCCAGTGGTGGCCATGTAAGCATACACTCGGCGACAAAATAGATTCAGTTGACATTATCGTAACCAGCCCTTCAGCATATACCGTTGCCGCAACAGGTATGGTACAGAACGCTAACCCTACGGCGGTTGGCGGTAACAAAACCTGGTTTTATAAAATGCGGTATCCGGTAGCACATTACCTTATTGCCATTGCTGTTCATCCCTATACTGTATACAATTCGCCGCCGGCAAATATCGGCGGAACTCCGGTGCCTATCAGAAATTACCTCACCGCCGGGACGAATACAGCAGGAATAAAAGCTGTATGTGATGCTATGAAAGGCGCGATGGAATATTTTTCGACCATCTATGGTCCTTATCCTTTCAAAAATGAAAGGTATGGTCATGTTGTATACACATTTGGCGGGGGTATGGAAAACCAGACCTCCACATTTGTAGGCACAGGCGCCGTTGGTGATGCCAGCATAATGGCTCATGAACTATCCCATCAATGGTTCGGTGACAATGTTACCTGCGATACCTGGGGAAATATCTGGGTCAATGAAGGTTTTGCGCGTTATTCAGAAATAATGTATGCAGAATACCTCGCCGGAAATACATCGGGAGGCAATAGCAAGAGAGCCAGCTATAAAACAAGCGCGCAATCGACTACGGGTACGGTTTACCGTTATGATACGGAAGTTGTTACAGAAGCTGATCATACCGGTAAGATATTCAATAGCCAGATGGTATACGATAAAGCTTCTATTGTAATTTCCATGCTTCGTAAACTATTGGGAGATGCAAACTTTTTCCAGGCACTCAGGAATTATCAGGCCATCGATTCATTAAATTATGGTAATGCCTCCACTGAGGATGTGAAGCACCATTTTGAATATGTTTCGGGTCTGGACCTCGATAGTTTTTTTGATGACTTTATTTACAATCAGGGTTATCCGATTTATACGCTCAGTTATCAGCCATCGCCGGGCACGCCGTATAAAGTGGCTATTACTTATTCACAAGGCAGATCTGCGGGCTCTCCTGTAACTTATTATAATACGGTTTTACCGGTCAGGTTCCGTAATGCTGCCCTTAATAAAGATACTATCGTTTATATTTTCGATCAGCCAGCATTACAGGGCTCTGTTCTTCAATACAATGTTTCATTTCCGGTTACTTCAGTCCAGATCGATCCGCTCAGTGAAGCATATACATACAATGGAACAGTTTCACTGAGTGGCCTCACATTACTGCCAATATCATTAAAACATTTCAATGCGGAGAAATATGGATTTAATGCTGTACTGAAATGGTATGCTGAAACCAACGGAAATTTCTCCCATTTTGAAATTGAGAAAAGCACTGACGGGATTAGTTACTCAAAATTGACTGATATCTATCCTGCTGAAGGAGTATCGCAATATAGCTACACTGATGTCATTCCACGTTCAGGTAAAAACTATTACAGATTAAAAATGGTGGAAAAGGATGATTCTTATTCCTTCAGCAATGTAGCGACACTTGATTTCAGCAGAAAGGCAAAAATGCAGATTGTTCCAAATCCGTCGGGAGGAATTTTCTCCATTCACTATTCAGATGCAGCATTGTCGGATTATCAGATCCGTTTAATAAATCCGGGAGGTCAGGTTTTTATTCCAAAAATTATTTCGTCGGTTACAGGCAAAGTGGATGTAAATGCAGTCGCCGTACCGGATGGATTGTATTGGGTGGAAATGAAAAATTCATCAGGATTGAAGAGCCTTGGTAAAATAATTATAAAACATTGAGAAAATGAGAAACCATTGTTTTAAAACCCGTGCATGCAGAAGATGTTTTATACTTCTGATCTCCCTGTTTTCAGTAACCCAGTGGGTGCAGGCCCAGCTTACACCCGCGAGCCGGTCATTCATTATCGGAATCGGCAGAAGTACCTGTACCAGCTCAACGTATGGAGTAGAAACTTTTACCTATAACCAGACGACCAATTTATTGACCAATGCAAGTTTCTGTACACCTACCTTAAATCCTGCATTTTCAATAAGCGCGGCAATTATAGATTATAACCCAAGAGATCAGATGTTGTATTATTTCAGAAGAGTTACTACAGGTAGCATAACGAATACGCATGTCTGGCGTTGGGCTCCCGGAACCTGTCCACCTGCTTCTCCTGCTTTCAAATCAATCGACACTTTTCTGAACGCATATCTAACAGTGGCTTTTGACAGAAACGGAACAGGATGGATGGTAGACCTGGTATCCATGCCATCACTTACCTATGGTCTTCGTATGCGCCGGATCGATTTTACAGCAGGAACAATTTCTGCTCCGGATACTATTTTCATGCCGGCGGGAGTAAAAATTTATAATACAAATGGTGACTACCTCATCACGCCAACAGGCACAATGTTTTTCGCCTACAACAACAAGATCTTTACAATAGACTACCAGAATTTTGGTACCCATACAATGAAGGCAACTTATATTGATACTGTTGCTCTTCCTGTAGCGAATCAAAACCTCATAGGTCTGGCATATGCATCGGGTGAGTTCCTCGGTTCATTTGTGCGCTCTTCTTCGCCTCTTTGCGCATACAGTGAAATTGGTTTATTAACTGGCGATCGAGCGGCGATAACCTACACAGGAACCTTTACATCCTACGATAATACCAGTCTTACATCAAGTATCGGAGTCGCTAAAAATCTTGTTTCTGTAACCCCTGTACCTGCTACGCCCGGTCAATATGATGTCGCTTATAATGTTACGGTTTCAAACCTTGGTAACTATCCGATCACCAGTGCGCAGGTTATAGATTCACTATCCTATATAAACGGAGCATCAAATGTGGTGTCAGCCTCCACCAGCTGGATAAGTAATCCGGGAGGATTAACGTTGAATGCAGCGTTCAATGGAACAACGAGTGCAAATCTGCTTGCGGCGGGTCAGACTCTCGTAAACTATCCCGTTGCAAATAGCACTGCCACAATCCGGGTCAATGTGAGACTAAGGAATATCACTGTTGGTCAGATTTATAATAATAATGCTGTGGCAACCGGTATCGGTTATAGTTCTCTTGCGATAAGAGATAGTTCAACGAATGGTTCCAGTGCCGATCTTAACCTGAACGAAAAAGCAGACGATGGCGGTGAAAATATAACAACGCCGTTTGTAATAACAGTTGCGAATGAGGCCCCGGCCTGTAATACCATTTCGACATTGCTCCTCAATCAGAATTTTGGAACCGGCACTACCCTGTCTTCAACTATTCCCGCACCAGGAACAAGTGGATATACCGGATCAACAACTTCGCCGCTGGCAGTGGACAGATTTACCCTTACTAATAGTCCGGCAAATGCGGATGCGTCCAACTGGCTGAGCATGGCTGATCATACCGGAAATACCAATGGCCGCATGTTGGTCGTAAATGCGGATATTGCCAACCAGGTTATTTATTCAAACACGCTTGCTACAACGCTCTGTTCGGGTCTGAAATATTCATTTAAAGCACATGTAGCCAATATCAGTAACACGGCACAACGAAATTTCTGTAATGCGATCGGAGGGTTTAAAAATCCGAAGTTAATGTTCAGGGTTCGTGATGCGGCTACGGGGCTTGTTCTTACAAACATTATTACATCAGACATAACAACATCTGCCTGGACGCAGTATGGTATGCAGTTTACCCTGCCAAGCGGATCATCTAATGTTATCCTGGAAATCATCAACCAGGGTGAAGGTGGTTGCGGAAACGACCTGGCCATTGATGATATACAGTTCGGATTGTGTGATCCGCAACCTTCAGTAACAGTGAGTATGCCTGGCGCAGGTTGTGCCGGTAGCTCAACTACCATGTCTGCATCACTCAGCGATCCGGCTGTAGTTTCAGGTACGGTTCAATATCAATGGCAATCGAGTACCAATGGTACTACTTTCAACAATATTCCTTCTGCAACAAATTCAACATACACTATCGCTAATATGACCGCTGCTAATGCAATCTATTATCGTGTGATCGTTGCTTCAGCAGGCAATATCAATAATGTAAACTGCCGTTATATTTCCAGCGGCTTCCAGCTGACTTTGAAACAATCATCAACCGCTGCGTCAAGTGTTGTTGCTTCGACAAACAACAGCTGTATCGGTGATGATGTAACGCTTACCCTGCTTGGCGGTACACTGGGTACTAATGCAATATGGCGCTGGTATGCAAATTCCTGCGGCGGAACATTTGTTGGTACCGGAACTTCAATTATTGTAAATCCTTCAGATACCACAACATATTATGTAAGAGCTGAAGGTGATTGTAACAACACAGTGTGCGTATCTACAACAGTGAATGTGAATGATTGTGTGGTTCTCCCATTCACTGTTCTTGATTTAAGCGGCATAGTTGATGAACATGCAAACCGATTGAAATTCTCAATAATTGCCGACGAACCGTTGCATGGACTTGATATTCTGAAATCAGCAGATGGAACCAATTTTGAAGTAATTGCAACGTTGCATCCTGAGATCACAGCAAATTCGATAAAAGAAATTGAGTATGCTGATACAAAGGTCGATAGCAGGGATGGAATATTCCATTACAGAGCAAGAATGAGAGGGATCAACGGAAAAGTGAAGGAAAGCCAAACGCTGGTACTAAGAAGGCGTGATGCTGCTCTCAGCAATTTCAGGGTAGTTCCGAATCCGGCTTCTGTAGCATTCACCGTAACCGTTTCATCTCAGGTCAAAGAACGTGCTGAACTTCGCATCTTCGATCAGGCGGGAAGGGTAGTATATCAATCAACACCTGTGTTGCAACCCGGCTCTAATGCTATTACTATTACCAGCATCAGCAAGCTGCCGGAGGGCGTTTATTATCTCAGTCTGAAATCTGCATCGCAGAGCCAGAAGTCAAAACTAATGATCAGACATTAAGTAATTCCAATAGTGAAAACAAAAGCCGGCAGAACCCTGCCGGCTTTTTCTATATACAATAAAAAATAATTTGGTTTATAGTATAAACTAGTTTACGTTTGTATAAATCTAAATAAATGGCTAGGTGGCTATTGCTGATTTCTTTTTTTATAACAGGCAATGTGGCGGCGCAGGTCAGCATTTCCGGAAAAGTTTTGGATAATAAAAAGCGACCGATCCGGGGCGCCAGTGTTAATGTAAAGGACAGTTATGACGGAGCTACGAGCGATTCCACCGGTAACTACGTTTTCAGGACTTCAGAAAAAGACTCGCAGCTGCTGGTTGTTAAAATAATGGGTTACAGAACAGTCGAAACACCTGTTGTAATCGGGTCAGCTGATATCATCCTTGATCTCATCATGAAGGAAGAGATCAATGAACTCAAAGCAGTCGTAATAACTGCGGGCACTTTTGAAGCCAGTGATAAAAAGAAAGTAACGGTACTGGATCCCATCGATATTGTAACGACAGCAAGCGGGAACGGGGATGTAACCGGCGCTCTCAAAACCTTGCCGGGGGCACAGCAGGTGGGAGAAAAGGAAGGGCTCTTTGTAAGAGGTGGTACGGCTGCAGAAACAAAGACTTTTATTGATGGAACTCTGGTAAATAATTTCTTCTACAGCAGTGTGCCTAATATTTCTCAAAGAGGAAGATTCTCGCCTTTCATTTTCAAAGGGACAGTTTTTAGCACCGGTGGTTGTTCTGCATTATACGGACAGGCGCTTTCGTCTGCGCTTATACTCGAATCCATTGATCTCCCCGAACAAACTTCCGCTAATCTTTCGCTTTCAGTCATCGGGGTCGGGGGTGGTTACCAGCATCTCGCAAAAAACAATAAATATTCATTTGGCGCCAGCTACAATTATACTGACCTGCGGTTAGCCTTTGCGGTTATAAAGCAGCGGCAGGAGTATGACAAAGTCCCGATTTATCATTCAGGAGATGCGAATTTCAGGATAAAAACCAGCAAAACCGGAATGCTTAAATATTATGGTTATTTCAGTACCAATCAACTGAAGTTTTATGTGAACAGTCTGGATACCCTGGGGTACAAAGATGGTTTTGCTCAACAGAATTTCAACATGTACCATAACCTGTCGTGGAAGGAAAATCTGGGAAGGAAATGGAAAATGCAGCTTGGACTTTCGTATACAAATAACAAGGATAATATAGAGTCCGGGCTTTATACGCAGGATAAAAAAGAAGTGCTTTTACAGGGGCTGGAGTTTAAGGATTTCAAATTGGATATGACCGGAAATTATTTTAACACCAAGCTGGTTTTGGAAAGAAAATTCGGACGGTTGAATACCATCAGGTTTGGAAGCGAATACAATTTCAGTGAAGACCTGACTGATTATACTTCATACAACAATCAGCATTTTAAACAGAATATAAAAGAGAATGTAAACGCTTTTTTTACTGAATCTGATTTTTATATTACAAATAATATCGCCGCTAAAGTTGGAGCGAGGCTGGAACACTCTTCATTTCTGGATAAATTCAATTTTGCACCGAGAATTTCACTGGCCTATAAAACAGGCAAATACAGCCAGGCTTCTCTTGCCTACGGCATTTTTTATCAGAATCCCGAATCGAAATACCTGACGGGTACAGGTTTCCTGAATTTCAGCAAGGCAACGCATTATATAGCGCAATATCAGAAAACAGGAAATGGGCAAACCTTTCGTACAGAAATTTTCTATAAACAATACCAGGACCTGTTGAAAACAGCGACGGGCGGTAACCAGCAGCAATCTGCACTGAATAATACCGGTTATGGCGACGCGAGGGGTTTTGAATTTTTCTGGCGCGACAAAAAAACTTTTAAAAATCTTGACTACTGGATATCCTATTCCTATCTGGATACAAAACGCGATTATCTGAATTATCCCTACGCCATCCAACCGGATTTTGCAGCCACTCATACTGCATCTGTAGTATTAAAGAAGTTTGTAAGCAAATGGAAAACGGGTTTCAATGCCGCATATAATTTCGCATCCGGCCGGCCTTATTTTTTTATACGAAATAATCCTTCAACTGATAAGCCCGAGTTTATGGATCAGGGGAAAACGCCCACTTACAATAATGTTAGTATGAGCGTCAATTATATTCCTTCTATAGGAAAACAGAATGCAAAAACTTTTGTGGTGTACGTTCTTTCGGTGAGTAATATTTTTAATATTAATCAAATTTACGGTTACCAGTATTCGTACAATGGGTACCGAAAACAGGCTACCGTACCTCCTTCAAAAATGTTTGTCTATATCGGTGCTTTTTTCAGTTTCGGTGTTGATCGCACCGAGGATGCTATCAATAATAATTTATAAAATCAATCAGTATGAAACATGTATTTCTATTTATGATGAGCGCTTTCTGTATTTATTCGCTTACACAGGCGCAGAACGAAAAGTACATAAAGGCAATGGAACAGAAAATCGCTGAAATAAAAGAACCTATGACTGCCGATGCCTGGCTTGCAAATGCCAATGGTTTTGAAATGATTGCTGATGTGGAAAAAAATCAATGGCTTCCTTACTACTATGCATCCTATGGTCATATTATGCGTGGGTATATGCTGAGTTCGGGGAAGCAGGGCGATTTTTCTTCAATCACTGATCCGGAAGCAGATAAAGCTGAAGCGCTGCTTGCAAAAGCTGAATCTTTGAGTAAAGACAATGCGGAAATTTTTATTCTTAAAAAGATGATTGCCACGTTAAGATTATCTGCAGATCCAATGAACCGCTGGCAGACGCAGTTGCCGCTCGCTACTGAGGCAATCACCAATGCAAAAAAACTGGATCCGGAAAATCCAAGGATAACATTACTTGAGGCACAGGATAAAATTTTCACTCCTGAAGAATATGGGGGCAGTAAAACTGAAGGAAAAAAATTGCTGGAAGATGCTATAAAAAAATTCGAAACCAGGAAACCGGAATCTTCGATAGCACCTTCATGGGGGCTGAGCCAGGCAAAATATTTTTTACAACAGGCTTCTAATTAATCAGAGAAAAAACATTCCGCCTTTCTAAATACTAATCCGATGCAAAACGAAGAATTTTCCGGCCAGGCTGGTCTTGACCTGATCCAATCCATGATCAACAAAGCAAGAAATCAGTTTGGTGAAAATGGCCATCTGTACCTTGTATGGGGTTGGACGATTCTCTTTTGTAGTGTCTCCCAGTTTGTATTGAAGCATTTCTTTGACTATCAAAAACATTATCTGGTATGGATGATCACCTGGCTGACATTGGCATACCAGATCTTTTATATTCTTAAATACAAAAGGAAAGAACGCGTAAAAACATATACAAGAGATATTCTGCGTCAGGTCTGGTTTGTTTTTGCTATTCTCATGATTTTATGTGCTTTTATAATTGGAAGAACAGTAGGTGTTGATTCTGAAAAAACCCTTACACCGGTTTTTTTAAGTCTGTATGGAATGCCTTCTTTTCTCTCGGGAAAAATTCTTCAGTTTAAGCCACTTGAGATTGGTGGGATGACCTGCTGGCTCACTGCGATTGTTGCACTGTTTATACCACAGGATTTTCTTGTGCTGATGTTTGGCCTTGCAGTGATAGTAGCGTGGATTATACCTGGATATCTTCTCCAGCGAAAATATAAGAGGGAACTGGTATGAGTGATTTCAAAGAACTGGATCCTGTTTTGCATTCGCAGCTAAGGCTTGCCGTTATATCGCTCCTGATCAGTGTTAAGGAAGCGGAGTTCACCTATATTAAGGAAAAAACAGGATCCACTGCCGGTAATCTGAGTGTTCAGCTGCAAAAACTGAAAGACGCGGGTTATATTGAAATCGTAAAGCAATACAAGGATAACTATCCTCAAACCATCTGCCGCATTACAAAAGAAGGAATCGACGCTTTTGAAATTTACGTGAAGAACCTGCAGAGCTATCTTAAAGTAAAAAAATAAGCCGTCCCAGCGAAAACGCGGGACGGCTTAACTATCTGGTTTTTTCTCTCTTTATGATTTGATCAGATGAACCATCAACCGGTCAGATCCGTTTACTACAACCTTCAGAAAATAATCACCGGGTTTCAGGTCCCTGCTTCCGGAAATGGTAAACTGATTTACACCGGATTTTCCTTTTTCTTTCTGCTGAAGAACGATATCACCTTTTTCATCGGTGATGTTCAGATTGATCATCGCGAGATCCCTCAACTGAACATCAACCTGGATATCGTTTATATTAACCTGTGGAGTTGCTCCAACAAGGATTACATCGCCACCTTTATAAGTTTCTACCACAAGCGTTTTCGAATAGCTTACCAATCCGGCTGAATCGGTTATTTTTAAACGATAGCAATTGGTTGCCTTGGGGTAATGATCAGTCCAGGAAAAGATATTCCCTTTTTCAACCTGGATACCTGATGTTTGCACAGGTGTGAAACTCTCACCATCGCGGCTTTTTTCCACTGTATAAGTGAGTGCGTTTTCTGTTTCAGCAATTTTCCATTTGAGAGCAACTTTGTTGTTCCTGATGGATTCGCCTCTGAAATCAATCAGCTGATTGACATTGTTGAATTCAAAATCCGCTGATTTAATGGTGAGAGGTACATTTGAATGAATGGTACGTTTTGCATTGACACTGGTGAAGACGATCAGTGCCATAATCAGCACCCTGCAAAAATGACCCATGCGGGAAGAAAATGTAGTTTCCATGATTCCATGATTTTGTGAAGGTAAATAATAGCACAAGGGTTATACCCTGGTTGACGGTTCATCAGTGGAATAGGAATCCTTATTGAGTGATACTTCAGCTGAAAAAATTTGGCCCTCCTGGAAAAGAGGCCCGTTTGAATTTACAACCTCTAAAAAGTATCGTTTATGCTGTCTTTTCTGCCGAATGCGCCGGCAGTAATTTGTTGCGTTAGTACCGGTAAAGCATTTCTTTTAGTTGAACTACAGATCCTCAGATTATCCTGCACAGTTTCTCTTTTCTGTATATTCATAAAAGAGCTTCCTGCTATTGCATAGGTAGTATGCGTTAATGCAGGATTATAATTTACCTGAAAACTAATTGCCGTGTTTAAATTGCGATCAGAACCAAAAAATGATGGAGAATGAATATTGCCGGTTTCGCTGGTGCTGGCGGTAGAAGTTTTATACTGTAACCTGGCTTCGCTCATTTGAACATAGCCATTTTGAAAAAAATCACAGATAAGAGAATAACCGGAAATCAAGCTGTTCATATTTTGTGGTTATGGGTTCGCTGATTCGGTAGTCATGAAGATATTACGGCTTCAGAGGAATGGGATCTGAGAAAGTTTGTAAGCGTGGTTTATTACAGGAGACCGGAGAAATAGAAAGAGTTCAAAATCGAAATCCAGGTGGTTTTACCTGATGTGGATTTAAAAGAGGTTTTTTGGAGGAATCCGCGGCAGAGAGCTTTTTGCCTTGTTGGATGTTACAAAGCAACAAAACAGCTTCTGTATTTGCAAGCGATTGAACAGTTATTTTTGTCCACCTGACCTAATGCATTGATTACCAAAAAGGATTTTTTTTGTTTTTAGTACAATAAATTAGCTAAACAGCATGTCGGTCATTATTGAAGCTGAACAACTGAGAAAAAAATACGGAGAAACTCATGCAGTTGATGATCTTTCATTTGAAGTAAAGAAAGGTGAGGTATTCGCGTTTCTAGGCCAGAATGGCGCCGGCAAATCAACTACTATCCGGATCTTGCTATCGCTCATTCGCCCCGATCACGGCCGCATACATATTTTCGGGAAAAACCTGAAGACAGAACGGATATCAGTATTGCATCGTACGGGAGCTGTTATTGAAAAACCTGATCTATATGGTTACCTGAGCGGATCGGATAATCTTTCTTTATTCGCCAGGTTGAATGGTTTGAAACTTTCAGGCAACGAGATCCGGGAGCAGCTTCAATTGGTAGGTCTGGCAGAAAGAGGACGGGATAAAGTAAAGAACTATTCACAGGGAATGAAACAGCGTTTAGGTATCGCCGTTGCCCTTGTACACGATCCTGAACTGGTGATACTGGATGAACCTACCAATGGCCTTGATCCGCAGGGAATAGTTGACATCAGAAATCTCATTCTTCATTTATGCCATAACCGTGGCAAAACAGTTTTTATTTCTTCTCACATGCTCAGTGAAGTTGAAAAACTTGCCGATCAGATCCTGATAATTGAAAAAGGCAAAAAGATAATGCAGGGTTCTGTAACGGAACTGGTTAATCCTGACACTGTTTTGGTGGAGATCGATACTACAGATAATGCAGCCTGCATTCGATGGTTGCATTCAGCGGGATATGTACCGGAAACTGTTTCGGGAAAAGAGGACCGGATCAGGATTAAACTGTCGCGGGAAAAAATTTCAACTTTTTCGGTAGACCTGGTACAGAACGGCTTTGCCTTAAACTCATTTACGCCAGTTAATTCACTGGAAAATTATTTTCTATCCTTAGTTCAATAACCCGAATAATGCTGAGTTTAATCCGTATTGAATTATATAAGATTTTCAGAAGAGCGAGGACATATATTTCGTTTGCAGCGGTTGTAATAATTGTGTGGCTGATCCAGCTCGGATTTTATGCCGAAGGAGAAAAATACATGGGTTTCAGTATGCAGGCACTTTCAGATACTTTTATAATAGAAGGGAAAGTTCTGAACGGGTACCTGATTTGCTTTATTATTCTGCAAACATTGCTTGTTCATATTCCTTTACTGGTAGCCCTGGTTGCGGGTGATATGATCAGTGGCGAAGCCAACCAGGGAACTCTCCGCATGTTGATGACAAGGCCTGTGGGAAGAACGAGGCTGGTATTCGGCAAATTTTCCGCGGCAGTTATTTATACAATTGCTTTGCTGATCTGGCTTGCATTGTGGAGTTTGTTTTTTTCTCTGCTGATCTTCGGAAAAGGAGATATGCTGATTATGAAAAGCGAAGTGATTACGCAGATACCGGGCCCGGATATACTCTGGAGATATTTCGCCGCTTTCTGTTTTGCTACACTTGCGATGCTTACAGTGACATCACTTGCGTTTTTGCTGAGTGTTTTCGCATCCAACTCCATCGGCCCGATTATTACTACAATGGCCATAGTAATAGTTTGTACAATTATTCAAACACTGGACCTTCCGGTTTTTAATACAATAAAACCCTGGCTATTCACCACACATATGCTTGGCTGGAAAGGATTTTTTGATGTGAAGATGAATACTGATAATGAACAATTGGCCGGCACAGTCGGAAACCTGCCGGCCATTATAAAATCAGGAACTATTTTAACAGCCCATATCTTCCTGTTTCTCGGACTGGCTATCTATTCTTTCAGGAGAAAAGATATACTTACCTGAATACACGTTCAACGTTAAACGTTTCACGTTGAACGTCAAACGTATTTTGTCTGCCCCGGAGTAGCGACTTTGTAAAATCCATCCGCATTCGGAGATACAGGCATGGCAGCCGCCCAATCAAAACTTTTCGGAGCCAGATCCAAACCGGAATTCAGGGCTTTATCCCATTCCAGCAGCTGACCTGAATAAGTAGCCATACGTCCAAGGATAGACGTCATGGATGATTTAGCTCCATTCTCTGCATCTGCGAATTTATACTCACCTTTTGCAACAGCGGCAAATAATTCATCATGTTCGGTTTGATAAGGATTATTCTTGTACTTCTTCATATCAAACTGATAAATTACCTTACCCTTACTGTCAGTGATAGTTGCTGCGCCACAGAAAATTTTCCCTTTTGAACCGATCAACAACTCATCTACTTTCGCCATTGTATTTTTTATATGGCGGCATTGGCTGTTTAGTATTGAGCCGTCTGCATAAGTAAACTCAACATAGTGATGATCAAAAATTTCGCCGTAATCTTTTCCTTTGCGCACCTCACGGCCACCCATACCCTGTGCTTTAACAGGATAGCCACCTTTGAACCAATTGATCACATCGATATTATGGATATGCTGTTCAACAATATGATCTCCGCATAGCCATACAAAATAATACCAGTTGCGCATCTGGTATTCCATTTCTGTCTGTCCTTCTTTTCTTGGGTTAACCCAAACTCCATCGTTGTTCCACCAGGCCTGTGCTGAAGTGATATCTCCAATCAGTTCTTTTCTCTTATATAATTCCAGGTATGAATTCTCGTAATGTCTCTGCAACCCGACAACTACATTTAATTTTTTCTTTTTAGCTTCTTCAGCAGCGGCGAGTACACGCAAAACACCTGCAGTATCTGTTGCTACAGGTTTTTCCATGAAGATCTGCTTGTTCTGCCGAACAGCTTCTTCAAAATGAATCGGTCGGAATCCGGGAGGAGTTGCGAGGATCACCACATCTGCCAGAGGAATTGCTTTCTGATATGCGTCGAAGCCGACAAATTTTCTTTCTTCAGGTACATCGATCCTGGCCTTGAGGTCACCCGATACACCGGAGTCAGAAAGATCATCAGCAGTAAGCGATTTATAACAATTGTCAAGGCGATCACGGAATGCATCGGCCATGGCAACCAGCTTTACATTCTGTTTCGTAAGCAATGCCTGCATGGCGGCGCCGGTTCCTCTACCACCACAACCAACCAGCACAATTTTTATGACATCATCAGCACCTGAAAAATAATTTGCTCCGGACAAAAGGGGTGCGGCCATCAACCCACCTGCCAACAGACTTCCGTGTTTGACAAAATCGCGGCGGGATGATGATTTGGAAGAATCGTTCATGTTTTGATTTTTTAGTATTAAACAGGCTATTTACCAAGGTACAATTTATAAAAATTTTCGGCTTCTTCTTTCGTCGGCTGCTTTAAAGGCCTAACAATTCTGAAACCGACAAATGCCGCATCAGTAAGCCACCAACGGCTTTTTGGCAACTGCGGATCCCGTTTATTCCATGTTGATTCTGAATGTTTTCTGGTTGTAACATGCAGGTCATCAGCACCATCCAGATATGAACCTCCGCGAACGCTTCGCGGGTACCTTGTTTTGGGAGGGATAACCGGATCTTTTAATCCTGTAGAAATAGTCTGAAAATATTTTTCATCGTACTGGTCGAGTGTCCATTCGGCCACATTTCCAAGCATATCATATAAACCCCAGGGGTTTGGTTTTTTCTGACCCACTTTCTGGTACTTCTCAGCGCTGTTATCTGCAAACCAGGCGTATTGTGGAAGCTGTTTCGGATCGGTTCCAAAGAAATATGCAGTTTTTGTGCCAGCCTTGCATGCATATTCCCATTCTGCTTCTGTTGGTATCCTGTAAAACACACCTGTTTTGTCGTAAAGCCAGCGGCAGAACATCAAAGCTGCATCCTGGCTCATACTATTTACAGGAAATCCGCCTTCCTTGCCCATATTCCAGCTGAGGTCGATATATTGCGCAGTGGGCCGCGTAACGGCATCTACTTTGGAACCCTGTGTAAATTTTTCGTCTTTAAAAAAAATACTGAACTGATCGTGTGTAATTTCAAAGGCGCTCATCCAGAAAGGGGAAATTTCCACAGTCGCGCCAGGCTTTTCGTTTTCAGCAGTAGAAGACGGATTTCCCATAAAGAAAGTTCCGCCCTTTATGGCAACCAGTTTAAGAGGGATTGTTGTTGTTGGAATCAGTGTATCAATATTTTTGAATGTATTCTGCTGGGAACTCGCGGTTAAGGGTAGGCGAAAAAAAAGTATGACTGCCAAAAGAAACTTAAGGTATTTCAAAAGAAAGTTTTTTGGCAAGTTAGCAGAAAACGCTGAGCTTGTATAATGGATTTTCTAAATTCGCAACCTGTTGGATTGCTTTCTATATAAATAACAAAATTTTAAAAACAAAAAATGGGTATGATACGCCGAAAATTCCTTCAGAACGGAATGCTTGCAGGTTCTGCATTACTCGCTGGTAATATGGTGAAAGGCGCAGAGAAAGAAAACTACGCTGATAAAACTTTTAACCTTGACTATGCCTTTCATGATGGCATGTTCGCAAATAGTGGCGGTAAGGATTTTGTTGACCAGATCCGTTTCGCTCATGAAAAAGGATTCAGGTCGATAGAAGATAACGGAATGATGTCGCGTACGCCTGAAGAACAAAAAAAAATAGGTGACCTGCTCGCTTCCCTGAATATGCGTATGGGGGTTTTTGTTGTAACCACAGACTCCTGGCATTGGAAAATGACCCTGGCTACAGGAAAACAGGAATGGAAAGACCGGATTGTCAGGGATTGTAATACGGCAGTTGAAGTGGCCAAAAGATGCCATGCCAAATGGGTAACCGTTGTACCTGGAAATTTCGATCGTTCCCTGCCAATGGATTATCAGACCGCCAATGTGGTTGACGCTTTAAAACGCGGAGCGGAGGTTTTGGAGAAAGCAGGTCTGGTAATGGTGCTTGAACCGCTGAGCGATAATCCTGACCTATTTCTTCGTTTTTCTTCACAGACTTATCTGATCTGTAAAACGGTGAACAGCCCTTCGTGCAAGATCCTCTTTGATATGTATCATATGCAACGCAATGAAGGCGATATCATTAATAATATCAACAGATCCTGGGAGGAAATCGGTTATTTTCAGATCGGCGATAATCCGGGTCGAAAAGAGCCAAACACAGGTGAAATGAATTATAAGAATATATTTAAACATATTCACAGTAAGGGATGGAAAGGAGTGATGGGTATGGAACATGGAAATGCGTTGCCCGGTAAGGATGGAGAACTGGCACTGATCAAGGCTTACAGGGATGCCGATGCATTTTTATAACTGATCACTCCCCGGGATATTCCCGATCAGAATCCGGGGTAAAGAGTTGATTATGATCCTGAGAAAATGCATGTTTGTTTTTTTCCTGATGCTTTATTTTCAAAACCTGACCGCACAACCGCAGGAAGAGTTATTGACGAAGCTGCGGAAGAAAATGGATCTTGTGAACGACTATCGTGCTGAAGCTGAAATGAAAACGGAAGTCTCCTTCCTCAATGTTCCTGTATCACTTGTCGAGGTTTATTTCCGCAAACCTGATGAGTTCAGAATTAAAAAAAAGGATGGCATTTCAATACTGCCCCGCGGAGGTATAAATATCAACCTCTTCAGCATTATGAAACCGGGAACTTATGTAAGTGTATCCGCCGGCGAATCGACATTGGATGGCAGGACAATGAAACTGATAAAATTATTACCTGCTGATGAAAAATCAGATATTCTATTAGCTACGCTTTATATCGACGAAGAAAAACTCCTTGTCAGGAAAGTGATTACAACAACCCGCGAAAACGGGACTTTGGAAATGCTGCTGGATTTTGGAAGCTACGAAAAATGGGCGTTGCCTGACAAGGTCACCGTATTGTTCAGTACAAAAGATTATAAGATGCCGAAGGGTTTTACTTTTGAATATGAAGATGGAAGCAAATCTTCTTCGGCGGCGAAGAAAGATGAGGGAAAGGGCCGTGTTGTGATGCGTTATAAATCCTATGCAATTAATAAGGGGTTGCCCGCTGAGCTATGATTTTTCAGCCTTCCAGATCAATCCGCTCATCTTCAATATTTGCAACAACCTGTGCTGCAATTTTACGAAGCGGATTGCGATGTGCATCAGCATAACCCAATCGTTTGTTGATGATATCAAGCGCAGTAAATATAGCTTCCCTGAAAGAACCTTCGTCTGCTTTATTTTTTCCTGCAATGTCGAATGCCGTACCATGATCCGGCGAAGTTCTAACTGCGGCGAGGCCGGCAGTGTAATTAACTCCTTCACCTTTGGCAAGGGACTTAAATGGAATCAGGCCCTGGTCGTGGTACATGGCAAGTACGGCATCAAATTTTTCATGCGCGCCACGGGCAAAAAACGAATCAGCGGGATAGGGGCCGAAAACAAGGAGGTCATTTTTCTTTGCTTCAATAACTGCCGGCCGGATAATCGCTTCTTCTTCCTTACCAACAAGACCTTCATCACCCGCATGCGGGTTCAGACCTAAAACTGCCACTCGCGGTTTGTCGATACCAAAATCTTTGCGGAGGCTTTCTTTCAGTATCCGCAATTTACTTAGTATGGTTTCCTTGATTATAGCCGATGCAATTTCGGCTACTGGTATATGTTCGGTAACCAGACCAACCCTCATATTCTCTGCGGTCATCAGCATCAGCACGTCACTGGCACCAAATACCTGTTTCAGGTAGGGGGTATGGCCTGTGAATGGAAACTGATCGCTGTATACATTCTTTTTATGCAGCGGGGCAGTAACAAGGCCCTGGATTTTGTTTTCCTTTAAGGCCTGAACAGCTGCAGTCAGCGATTTAATACCATAGCCTCCGCCTGCCTCATTCAGCTGCCCGGGAGCAATAGCAACATCTTCTTCCCAGCAACTGAAAATATTCAGCTGTTTGGGATTGAGTTTGTTTACCTCACGGATATTATTAAAGTTCAGGTTGTATTCAGGAAGCGATTTGCGGTAAAAGTTGATCACTTTATTCGATCCGAAAATTACCGGGGTACAGAATTCCATCAGGCGCTGATCAGAAAATGTCTTGATGATCAGTTCAATACCAATTCCATTCAAATCTCCTGTCGTGATGCCAATTACGGGCCTTTGCTGCGGGTTCATCATACTGGCGTGCATTAAAACGGGTAAAGTTAAGGGAAGAAGTTCGAAGTACGAAGGACGAAGGCTGAATCAGGCAGAAGGCAGTAGGCAGTAGGCAGAAGGGAACAGCCGGCGTTTGGAGATC
>JAATGW010000264.1 GCA_015654495.1 Chitinophagales bacterium | reverse complement strand
TCAACGTTGAACGTTTCACGTTTATCTTTTTATGGTGCTTTTGCCGAGGGTGTTCACCTCTTCCCATACCTAACAGAGAAGTTAAGCCCCTCATTGCCAATGGTACTGGGTTTCGGCCCGGGAGAGTAGGTAGGTGCCATATTTATTGATCCCGACAGATTATTCTGTCGGGATTTTTTTTGCCCTTAAACGCCAACCTGTGCAGAAACACCTCCCAGGTTTAAGACCTTCCAGGTGTTTTGCCGAGGGTGTTCACCTCTTCCCATACCGAACAGAGAAGTTAATCCTCCGCGGCGGACAATGGTACTGGGTTTCGGCCCGGGAGAGTAGGTAGGTGCCATATTTATTGATCCCGACAGATTATTCTGTCGGGATTTTTTTGGCCGGAACCCGGACAAACTTTTTAAAGTGGCAAAAAGCACCTCCGCCCAAACCAACCTCCAGGTGCGATGATGATAGATGTATGGAACAATGCCAGCATCTTCCACACAGAATTTAGTAACAGGTTTTGACAATTAAAACAACATAAATGCGTTGAGATTGACTTAATTCTATCCTATGAGATTATGTTCCGTAGTTGTTGCTTTTTTTTTGATGATACAGTTAATCAGCTGTAAAAAAGAAGATGAATGTCTGCCACCAGGACTGGAAATAAGTGTTTCCCCTGTTGTTTTTGCCGGTCAGTCAATTGAGTTTACTGTCATTTCAGACGATGAAACAACATTTTCCTGGTCAGGACCGAATGGGTTTACCTCTACAGACCAGAATCCGGTAATTGCTGACGCAGGCCTTGATGCTGCGGGTGAATACACGGTGGTGGCGAAAAAAGGCGACTGTGAGACATCCGGTCAGGTTTCTTTGGAAGTAATCCAGCCCGCACCATGTTCCCCTGCAAATAATAAAATAAGTTTTGGATCAACCATGACGTTCAGCAATCCATCATTTAGGACGAACAGCGTGGGACGTTATGAATTATCCGGTACAGGTTCCCAGGGAGATTTCAGAATGGAATTTTATAATGACCCGGTATTGGAAGGGAGTGCTGTATATCGCTTCTCAACGCAGAACAGTAATCCCAATAATATATTTATGCAGATTGACATTCCAGGAGGAGTTAACAACTGGCAGGCAATGGAAGGAGATTTGTACGTTGAAATTATAAATAACACGCTGGTATTTACATTTTGTGACGGGTTGTTTGGCCATCTCCAGAGTTCAGCTACGAAAAAAGCCTCCGGTAAAATAACGCCTTAAGCTAATATCGGTGTTGTGAGCCACTATATGATCCCCGGTTGACCTGGCCACTAGCATTTGTTTTCGGAGCAATATTATCTGCGACAGATGCAGTATCTGCGATAAGTGTCACCAAAGGCCTCGGACTTTCCCATAAAACACTTACCATCCTTGAAGGAGAAAGTCTGATCAAGGATGCATCAGCATTGATCGCCTATCGTTTAGCTGTTGTTTCGGTCACAGGTATCAGTTTCGTTCTGTGGAAAACAGGTTTTGAGTTTCTGTATGTACTGATCGGTGGCACTGCAGTGGGTTTGGTCATTCAACTCTTACTTTACTGGATGATCTTGTGTGTGAGAGATTTTCCGCTGATCATAAACGGCCTGATCCTGCTCCATGCCTTTTGTAGCTTATCAGATTGCAGAAGAATTTAAAGTATCCGGTGTTATCGCGGTTGTGGTTTTAGGTCTGGGGATGTCGAGACTGAGCCGCTCACGTTTTCCCGACGACCTGAAGAACCAGTCGAAAAATATCTGAGAACAGATTATATATATCCTGAATGGGTTAATCTTTATTCTGATGGGACTTGAATTGCCCTATTTAATCCGCGAAATACCAAATGAAAGAATTGCTTCGGATGTTGTTTATGCAGTTCTGATTGCTGTAGCCATCTTACTCATTCGGATTGCCCGGGTATTTATCAAGCGCAGCAATCTGAAACGGGCATTTGTTTCCGGAAAGGGATTTGTTTCCGGGAAAGCTTTGCTGGATTTGTAAACCAGCCCGATCATCAGTCTCTCTGGAATGCGTGGAATTGTCTCCCTCGCCATAGCAATTCATTTCAGTCGCTGTCGTGCTGATCTCACTTTTTAGACAGGGCCTGTTGCTACCGGTGATGGTCAGACGAATCGGAAAGATGGGACCTGTGGCAGCTGAAAAATAGGTATTCTGAAGCGTGAACACGGGCGCAGGACAGTTCGTTCCAACCGTTGAGAAAAACACGGCTTACCCGCGATCAACTTCCCTTTCCATATTTTTCCCTATATTTCCTGAAAACAAAAATTCATGAAGGCTTGCCAGGCTCTGTTTTGGATCCTGATCACATCATTTCTCTCACTACCCATTATCATTAGCGCACAGGAGAATATAATCACTCCGGTTACTAAAAATGCTTCTCCCGAAGCCAGGGCATTGCTGAAATTTTTTTACAATATTTCAGGTCAGTACATTTTAACTGGCCAGCACAATTTCCCCAACGTCAAAGACCGCAATTCAAAATTCGCTGCTGATTATACAGGAAAAACGCCGGTGGTGTTCAGTACCGACTGGGGTTTTGCCCAGTCAGGAAATACCGATTCTTATCTGGCAAGGCAGAATATTGTGAATGAAGCCATCAGGCAAAACAAGCTTGGTGCTATTGTAACCATTTGCTGGCATGCCGTGCCTCCTACTGCCGAAGAGCCCGTTACATTTCAGCCATTACCTGGAGCCGATTCTTCGAAATTGCAAAGTGTGCAGGGCAAATTACAGGAACATCAATTTCAGGACCTATTGCCCCCCGGTACTACATTGTATAAGCAATGGGCCAAACAGGTCGATTCCATTGCTGTGTACCTGAAAAAATTGAAAGATGCCCATGTACCGGTTCTATGGCGGCCCTATCATGAAATGAACGGCGACTGGTTTTGGTGGGGCGGACGCGTTGGTGAATACAGCACTATCAGACTTTACAGGCAGTTATTCGATCGCCTGGCTAATTACCACAAGCTTAGTAACCTTGTATGGATGTGGAGTGTGGACAGGCCCAGCACACCCAAAAGAAAATTTTCCAACTTCTTTGTCGGCGATAAATTTTTTGATATCGCTTCCATCGATATCTACGGAAGTGATTTCAACCAGACTTATTACGACAGCCTCCTGGTGCTCGCGAATGGAAAACCCATTGCACTTGGCGAAGTCGGTAATCCGCCTGCACCCGAAGTGCTGAAGCGCCAGCCTAAATGGACATACTATGTGATATGGGCCGGCATGGTTCGCAACACTACAAAGAAGCAATACCTTGAATTATTGAATGATTCGCATGTGCTTACTCTCGAAGATGCTGCCTACCGCACAGTGATTAATCAGTACAGACAGGCGGCAGGCATGGAACCGTTACCCCTTAAGGTGATCAAAACAACAGACTTTTCCGGCGCATGGAAATTCAATGAAGATGCAAGCGCGCTCGATAATGGAGGTACTGCAAATATCCCGGTTCTGGTTTCGGTTACGCATAACGGTGATAATCTTGAGATCAGCAGAACGCTGGTTTCAGAATTCAGCGATAACTCCGTAATGCAGGAACAGCTAACAACTGATGGTCAGGAGAAGTCGATGAAAGCGCCTTTCGGGAATTTTCCAAGGCTGGTTACTGCACGGTTTTCAAATGGCAGGGACAGCTTATTTGTGGAATCAAAGATCAGTTTTACAAACGGGGGCAGAACAACAGAGTGGACTAACGGCGAAGTATGGACGCTGAATGAAAGCGGCAGCCAACTGATAATTTTACAAACATCCAATTCCTTTATGGGAAGGAGAAAGCTGAGCCTGGTTTATGAATTAGTAAGGAGTAAGGAGTAAGCAGTAAGGAGGGAACAGCCGGTTCATAGATGTTAGTTCACAGGCTGCGCTTGTGCGTTATCTGCAATAATTTGCGAAACCCAACAGATGTTTTAAAAGATCAGACTATGAAGTTTTATTCTTTAGCTATCATTTTACTATTTGCATTTGCAGGCATGCAGGTGCAGGCACAGGACACAACAAAAAAAATTCATACCTGGTGGAATGAGGGCTTTCCGAGGCCGCCAAAGAAAAATCCAAAAGCGAAATTGCTGCCATTGTTGAAAGTGTATAAAAACAAATTTATAAATGACAAAGGCGACACTATCATATTCCGTGGGCTGTCTATTTCCGATCCAGATAAACTGGAATACCAGGGGCAGTGGAATAAACAATTATTTGAAGAAGTTAAAAAACTGGGTACGATGCTCGTTCGCATACCTGTGCATCCCGTTGCCTGGCGCAACCGCGGTGCTGTTGAATACATGCGGATGCTGGATTCTGCAGCAAACTGGTGTACCGACCTGGGTATGTACATTATCATCGACTGGCACAGCATCGGTAATTTAAAAATGGAATTGTTCCAGGATCCGATGTATAATACCACGCAGAAAGAAAGTTTTGAATTCTGGCAAATGATTGCAAAGCATTTCGCCGGCAACAATACAACTGCATTTTATGAGCTCTTTAATGAACCCACAACTTACCGGGGTCAGCTGGGCAGTATTGCATGGAGCGAATGGAAGAAGATTAACGAAGATATTATACATCTGGTCCGCGCTTTTGATCCTGAAAAAATTGTGCTGGTAGCAGGTTTCGACTGGGCCTATGATCTTACGCCGCTTCGCGAGGAACCGATCAATGCCGAAAACATTGGTTATATCTCACATCCTTATCCCTGGAAGAGGCAGGAGCCCTGGCCGCCAAAATGGGACGAGGATTTTGGTTTTGCCGCCGCGCAATATCCAATCATCGCATCTGAAATCGGGTTCGGTTTAAGACCCGGTGAAACGATCAAGCCTGATCACTATGGTTATCAGATCACCAGGTATCTTGAGCAAAGAGGCATGAGTTGGATTGCCTGGGTCTACGATCCCGAATGGGGTCCCAATATGCTCAAATCCTGGAAGGGTTATGAACTAACTGAAATGGGGAAATTTTTTAAAGAAGCGATGCTGGCGGAAAAACCCCGGAGGTTTTAGACCTCGGAGGTGTTTTGCTACAAGGTTGGTCAGGATAGTAACAATTCCGCCGGAATGGACAATTCCCGATGAAAAAATCTGACAAGTTCCAGTGTTAATGGTTTTCGCTTATTCAGAATGGCGGAAACATATCCCTTGCTTCCTGCTCTGCCAACAAAATCCTTATTCTTCAACCCTTTTTCCTGCATCTTTAGTTTAATAACTTCAATTGGGTCCGGCGAAGGAATACGGTAATGAATATCCTCATATTGTTTGATAAGCAACAATATGACCTGCAGCCTTTCTCCTTCATGTGTACCGGGCTTCACCTTTTTATCGAACATTTTATCGACCCAGTCCAGATATTCCTGATATTGCTTTTTTGTTTTTATTATTCTTGGTTCCATTGTCTATTTCGTTTTGTACTGTATTGTAACCACATCAATCTTGTCATATTCAGTATGGGTTCCAAACCATTTAATCTGGATTGCTTTAAACTCAAATACTACTCTGACTACCAATCTGTAATTGTTCCCATGATGTTAAAAACCACCCGGTCATCAGCCACCAGGCTCGCATTTCCGTATACGCTTTTTAGTTCATTGAAATTTTTGAAGTTACTTTTAACAAGTTCATAATACCATTCCTGTAATGCTATTGCCGCTGTCGGGTATTGTTTACAATAATCAAGCAAGGTTTTTCGGGTGATTAGATTGAACACAT
>JAATGW010000425.1 GCA_015654495.1 Chitinophagales bacterium | reverse complement strand
GTCTACCTGTTGTTTTTATGATCGTCGTTGAAATTTTTTTGAGATAGTCGGGAAGCCGGGAAGAGCGCCTGCCCGACAGAGCGCAGCGACGGCGGGGGAATGAAGAAACGGGAAAAAAATTCCCGTTCCTTTCCGTTTTTTCCGTTTACCGGCAAAAAAAGGAAGTTATATAGTAGTAGGCAGGAGGCAGAAGTAAGCAGGCAGAAGGGAACAGCCGGCGTTTGGAGGTTGTTAAGTTCATAGTTCATAGTTCATAGTTCATAGTTTATAGTTCTTAGATGTTTAACGTTAAACGTTCAGCGTTGAACGTTTAACCTAGGGTTTTTTCCCTCTTGCTGTTACTGTTACTGTTTTTCCCTCTTTCTCTAGCTCTAACTCTTTCTCAATTCAGGCAGTAGGCAGTCTCTCTATCAGCGCGACGCTAATGTTTTAGTGAAAAATAACCTGAAAATTTAAGCCAGATAGTAGAAGGATGCAACTTAGAAAAATCTTTCATGATTGATTTTAGAATATAGTTTTTTCTGCCGGAAAGTCGGAATGACGGGATGATGAAGGCATACACGACGTTTTTCATCCCGCCTGGCTTTCCGGCTCCCCGACTTACCGGCAAAAAAAGGAAGTTATATAGTAGTAGGATCGTGATTTTGCAAAAGCAACATGGGGAAAAAAATGCACCGGGATTACTCCCGATGCATTCCGTAGCCGGTTAAATAGTTTTACGATACAGAAGTAAGCCACCAGGTATTTCCAAAGGGATCCAGAACTCCACAGGTTCTGCCATAGGATTGATCTGACAGGCCCATGACCGAGACTGAACCGAGATTGAGAGCCTCATGGTAAGCAGAATCCGCAGATTCAACATATGCAAAAATACCGGCTGTCATCGGTTTCCATTGGTCAGAAGCTTCAGCAAACATAATCGTCGATTCCCCGATCATGATCTGCGCATGCATTATAGTTCCGTCTTCCCGGGTGCCCTTATGCGTTAGCTTTGCACTCAGTACCTTTTCAGTGAATCCGATAAAATTTTCGGCATTTTTTATTATCAGGTAAACCATAACCGATTGCTGGCCTTCAGGAATTTTCATAACTCAATTTTTTGTTGTGATTGAATATCAAAACTAGTTGAAGATCTAAAAGCAGGATTGTAAAAAACCGACATTTTAATCGCGCCAGGAAGTGGCTGCAGAATCACCCGAAAAATATTCGCCCGGCTGCTGACCTGAAAATTCCCTGAAGTCGTGAATAAAATGAGATTGATCATAATAGCCGCAGTCGTATGCAATCTGTGTCAAGGATTTTTTCTGCCGGTCGTACATTTCCAGCGCCCGGTGAAAGCGAACAATCCGGGAAAAAAGTTTAGGGCTCATTCCTGCATACCGGATGAACTGTCTTTCAAATTGCCTTTCTGAAAGATAGTATTCGGATGCTGTCTTTTTAACAGGGTTACTGATATTGTTATGCACAATATTGCATATAGCGCCAAAAACAGGATTGTATTGATCTTTTATTTTTGCAAGTCTTTGTTCAAAAAAAGAATTCAGAATTGTGATACGCTGATCATGGGTTATTGAGTTGGCTATTTTTTCTTCAAGCATACTGCCTTCGCCACCAAGCAAAGTCTGAAGGTCTTCCATCTGATTATATAGTGCCGGTGCCGGGCAACCGAAAATCTGTGGGACCGCCTGCGGATACAGATAGGCTCCGAATATTCCAAATCCTGTATGCGTTATAAATTTTTTTGTATAGCGGCTTGGTGCCTGCAGCCCCGCGGTGAACGATGGACTCAGCTCCCCGTTTGCTGAAATGTCATCAAATCGACCCTTATAATGAAAAACCAGCTCCGGGCACACGCTTGCCATACCATAATGTGTGTAGGGCTGTTCACTTTCAAGCGACCAATAAAAACGGACCCAGTTACGAAGGTTTGGCGCCGGTGGATAGGTGCGAAAAAGCATTGTTCAAGTTAATCATATAGAAAGGAAAAAACAGGCCCGGCGGTGAAAAATGAGCTGAACCTGTCAGGAGAACTTCCGAAATTGCCAGATGCCCGTCGCTGCTGATAACCAGCAAAAATCCGGACAAAAACCGTCCGTTTCCGTACACCGGCAATGAAGATAATCCCGCAAAACCCTTATCTGTAGCCAGATACAAAATTGGTATGCTTCGTGATCTGCCTTATCTGCTCAAAATGACTGTTTAAACCCAACAATATGATCAGGCATTATTTCCGGATGGCTGTCCGGGTACTTTTCAAGAATAAAACCTTTTCGATATTGAATATTTCCGGACTGGCACTCGGGCTGGCGGTATTTATATTGATTATGTTATGGGTGCAGAATGAATACAGTTATAATGCCTTTCATAAGGACAATGACCGCATTGCTGAAATTATGACCAACCAGGAAATGTCGGATAAAGAGATCATCACTTACCCGGCAGTTCCTTCAAGCCTTGTTCCGGCGATGAAAAAAGACCTTCCGGGAATTGAATTTGCAGCCCGTACATCCTGGGGCGATACAAGACTTTTTTCATACAAGGATATTAATATCATGGAATACGGAATGTTTGTTGATCCGGAATTCCTCAAAATTTTCAGCTTCCCACTGGTCAACGGAAATGCAGACAGGGTTTTACTTGAACCACATACTGTTCTGCTTTCGGAAAAAATGGCCAGAAAATATTTTGGAGATGAAGATCCTGTCGGCAAACAAATCCAGATTGAAAAAAACTATTCCTGCCGGGTAGAAGGCGTTTTCAAAGAGACTCCCCGTAACTCTTCCATCAGGTTTGATTTTCTGATGCCTTTTATCGACTATATGGATTTTGCAATGAACGGGAAGGAAAACTGGACATCCAACAATATCAAATCCTATGTAAAACTAAAAGAGGGAATTTCATATGCAGACATATCTCAGAAGCTAAAAAACTTTACACAAAAATATACCGATCAGCAGCCACATGCATCACTTTTTCTGTGGAAAGCGGAAGACTGGTATCTGCGATTCGACTTTAAAAAAGGTGCTTATGGTGGTGGCGGAAAAATAGTTTACGTTAACCTCTTTATTGCCATCGCTGTTTTTATTCTGCTACTGGCCTGTATCAATTTCATGAATCTTTCAACAGCGAGGGCTACAAGCAGGGCTAAAGAGGTTGGTGTGCGAAAGGTTTCGGGCGCAGGAATTCAGTCACTCATCAGTCAGTTCCTGGGAGAATCCATACTGATTGCTGCAATTTCGGGTTTGATTGCAATTGTGTTGGTACAGCTCACCCTGCCTGCTGTAAATGATTTTCTTCAAACCACTATTTCACTTCCTTTTAATAATCCTGTACAGCTTTCAATTTTCGCAGGAATAATACTTGTTACGGGTCTTCTTGCGGGAAGTTACCCCGCGCTGGTTCTGAGTTCTTTCAGGCCGACAGAGGTATTAAAGTCATTTCGGATTTCAGGTCAGGGTCATGGCGCCTGGATACGCAAAGGATTGGTTGTAACACAGTTTGCCATTTCAGTATTGCTGATCATCGGCACGCTGGTTGTAAAAAAGCATGTTGATTTTATCAGAAATAAAAATATTGGTTACGACAAAGAACACCTGGTATGGTTTCAGAATAATATACCGGTTGATAAAAATGAAGCAGCTTACCAGGAGTTCCTGAAAGTGCCAGGTGTAACAAATGTATCGAGAGCATCAATGACTTTTACGATGCCGAATAACCGCGGATCAAAAGTGAACTGGCCGGGAAAAAATGACGGAGAGGAAATATTTTTCAATTTTATTGCCGCCGATCAGGATATTATTAAAACGATGGGAATTGATATAAAGGAAGGACGCGGGTTTTCACGGGATTATTCAACAGACACAGCTGCATTTATTCTTAATGAAGAAGCTGTGAAAAGAATGCGGCTGAAAGATCCCGTTGGTCAGAAAATAGAATTGTACAGCGGCAAAGGAACCATTGTAGGAGTATGCAAAGATTTTCATTTTGAATCAATGCATACTCCTGTGGGCCCTGTGATTTTTGAATGCCGGCCCGACTGGACCTGGTTATATTATGTAAGACTTGACGGTCGCAATACGCAGGAAACCCTTGAAAAGCTGGGAAAGGTGTACAGCTCATTTGCTCCTGGTTATACACTCGACTATAATTTCCAGGACAAAGAATATGAGCGCCTGTACAGGTCAGAAGTAAAGATCGGTACACTGGTTAACTGGTTTGCTTTCTTTGCTGTGTTCATTTCCTGCCTTGGATTACTTGGGTTAACAACGTTTACGATTGAACGAAAAACAAGGGAGATCGGGATAAGAAAAGTGCTGGGCGCATCTGTGCTACATATTGTGTCGATGATCTCCGGACAGTTTCTTGTGCTGGTGCTTGTTGCAGTATTAATAGCATTTATTCCTGCCTGGTACTATATGAATGAATGGCTGAAGCAATATGCCTATCGGTACGAGATCGACGGAGGGTTATTCGGAATGGCAGGATTGATCGTACTTGTTCTGGCAGCTGTAACTATCAGTGTTCAGGCGATCAGGGCGGCGTGGGTGAAGCCGGTGAAGAGTTTGCGCTCTGAATGAATGTGCAACATTAAACGTTGAACGTTTAACGTTTAACGTTAAATGCAACATCACGGAAAAATAACTGACTTTAAAAAAGCACACTTTATCAAAAAACCAGCCTATGTTCAGTAACTATTTCAAAACAGCCATAAGGCAGCTCTGGAAAAACAAAGCATTTTCAACTCTGAACATAACAGGGTTGGCGCTGGGAATGGCTTGCAGCCTGCTGATTCTTTTGTGGGTACAACATGAAAAAAGTATCGACGGATTTCATACAGACACAAAACAATTATATGCCATTTATGAACGCCAGTATCATGATGGGCAAATCGATGCAGGTCATTGGACTCCGGGTGTGCTCGCAAGGGAACTGAAGAAAAAAATTCCTGAAATACAATATGCCAGCGGTTATGCATGGCTGAATGATTATACTTTCAGGGTCGGCGATAAAATTCTGAAAGAGAGAGGCAATCATGCCGACTCGGATTATTTCAATATGTTCGATATCGCCCTTCTTGCAGGTTCAAAAAATACCGCCCTGGCAGGTCCTCTTAATATTGCCATTTCACGAAAGATGGCAAAAGATTTTTTCGGCACACCTGCAGATGCATTGGGGAAAACAATTCGTTTTGAAGATAGAAAGGATCTGAAAGTAACTGCTGTATTTGAAGACATGACCGATAGAAATTCGCAGACATATGACTACCTCCTTACCTGGGATCAGTTTCTTGAAGATAATGAATGGGCAAAAGAATGGGGCAATAATGGACCGCGTACTTATTTTAAAATCAGACCCGATGCAGACCCTGTAAAAGTAGAAGCAAAACTGAAAAAATTTCTTGTAGGACTGAATACAGATATGAGCAAGAATTTTTACGTCGAATTGGGCATGCAACGTTACGATGAAATTTACCTGCATTCCAATTTCAAAGCAGGTGTGATTACCGGTGGCAGGATAGAATATGTAAAGATGTTCAGCATTATCGCCATATTCATTTTGCTGATTGCCTGTATTAACTTCATGAACCTAACTACAGCACGGTCAGTAAAAAGATCAAAAGAAATAGGCATCAGAAAAGTTGCCGGCGCTTTCAGGTCTCTGCTGATACGTCAGTTTCTGGGAGAAGCCCTCCTCATTACTGCATTCAGCGTGATACTTGCGCTCGGGATCACATCACTCCTCCTCCC
Organism: Chitinophagales bacterium; assembly: GCA_015654495.1. Taxonomy (GTDB): domain Bacteria; phylum Bacteroidota; class Bacteroidia; order Chitinophagales; family Chitinophagaceae; genus Pollutibacter. The sequence continues at coordinate 5,542 of JAATGW010000425.1, read as the reverse complement.
TGCATTTAATCAGATCACAGGAAAACATATTGAATTGCCGCTGACTGAACCCGGATTCTGGATTAGTATACTGGCGCTGACTTTAATCACAGGTTTTGTATCCGGAAGTTATCCGGCACTTTTTCTTTCCAATTTTGAACCGATACGTGTACTTAAAGGAACTTTGAAATTCAGTTCAGGCGCAACCTGGTTCCGCAAAGGACTCGTGGTTTTTCAATTCATGTTATCCATCCTGCTCATCATCGGAACGATTGTAGTAAGTAAGCAGATCAGTTATGTTCAGAAAATAAACCTGGGCTACGACCGTGAAAATCTTATATACATACCTGTTGAAGGCGCGCTGAAAGACAAATATGAAATCCTTAAATCGAAAGCTATGTTGGCACCGGGTGTACAGATGGTAACCCGGATGACACAAGCTCCTACAGAAATCAGCAATGGTACAGGTGGTGTTCAGTGGGAAGGAAAAGATCCGAATGCCATGCACCAGTTCATACATGCTGCAACCGGCTATGATTTCGTTAAGACATTGAAACTGCAACTGATCGATGGCCGTGATTTTGCATCAGATTTTGCCACCGACTCAGCAGGTTATATTATTAACGAAGCAGCCCTCAAAATTATCAACTATAAAAACCCTATCGGGAAACCGCTAACTTTCTGGGAGAATAAAGGAACTATCGTTGGCGTATTAAAAGATTTTCATTTTGCTTCACTACATGAACCCATCAGGCCCCTGGTATTGAGATTGGGAGAAAAAATCGGATGGGGTACTATACTGGTAAGAACAGAACCTGGAAAGACAAAAGAAGCGCTCACCAGTCTGGAAAATATCTGTCGTGAAATCAATCCGCAGTTTCCTTTTACCTACCAGTTTTCGGATGAAGAATATCAGAAACTGTACCAGAGCGAGCAGGTTATCGGCAGCCTCAGCAATGCATTTGCTTTTCTGGCCATTTTTATTTCATGCCTCGGATTATTGGGCCTGGCCATTTTTACAGCGGAACAGCGTACAAAAGAAATGGGGATAAGAAAAGTGTTAGGGGCTAGTACAGGAAAGGTTTTCTCGCTGTTGTCGAGGGAATTCCTGATCCTTGTCGGCGTTGCATTTCTGATAGCTACGCCGGTTTCCATACTGGCAACAACAAACTGGCTCAAAAATTTCGCCTACCGTACTCCGATAGCATGGTGGATTTATGCCATTGCCGGAATACTTGCCGTATTGATCGCATTGATTACGGTAAGTTTTCAGGCAATCAAAGCTGCTATTGCCAATCCGGTTAAAAGTTTGCGCACAGAATAAAGATCTATATCAGAGAAACAACACATGAGAAAAGGATGACAGGAAATATTTTCAGAACCACTTTCAAATACCTCAAACGTCAGCCGTTTTTTACAGCCATCAATCTTTCGGGAATGGTGATTGCGCTGACTGCTGTATTTTTTGCTGTTCTTTACAGTTCTTTTGAACTGAATTATGACCATTTCAATAAAAATGCAGACAGTATTTACAGGCTGGTTACCGATGTTAAAACTGAAACGGGGACGGACTATCAAAGCGCACCAGCACCGCTTGCCAACGCGATAGCTGCGGAATATCCGCAGGTAAAATCTGCTACCAGATTCTTACTCGACTATCTGATAATTCAGAAAGACGATGCCCTTTTTGCGCAGGAAAATATTGCATATGCGGATTCGTCAATATTCAATGTGTTTACGCTCCCGCTGATTGAAGGTAATTCCGCTACAGTTCTGAACACACCTATGACACTGGTGTTATCAGAGACTGCCGCAAAAAAATATTTCGGTGATGCAAATCCGGTAGGCAGGCAGTTGAAAATCGACGGGAAGCCCGCAACCGTTACTGGTGTGATGAAGGATATTCCCTTCAATTCTCATTTCAGAACAGATGTTCTGGTTTCCATCTCAACACTGCTCAAAGAATGGAACCCTTCTATTGCCGGAAGCTGGACCTTTAATGGGTTTTATACCTATCTCTTAATAAATAACCCGCAACAGGCTGATCAGCTTGAAAAAGATTTACCATCATTTGTAAACAGGCATTATGATCAGACCCGGGCAACCTATTCATTGAAACTTGAACCACTGAAAACGGTATACCTGCATGGCGCTGCGCGCGGTTCACGAACAGGTACTACTGCAACGGGAAATTTCCGGGAGATTGTGATGACATGTATTGTAGCCGCATTTATTCTGCTGATAGCCATTATCAATTTTGTAAATCTTACCACTGCCTATTCGCTTAAAAGGGCACGCGAAGTAGGAGTTCGTAAAGTATTGGGTGCATCAAGGCGGAACCTGATCTTACAGTTTATTGTTGATGCCCTGGTGTTGAGCCAGATAGCATTTTTGTTCTCTGTGATTCTTTCCGCAATGTTATTACCGGCATTTACAATGATCGTCGGCAAAACAGTAACAACAGGTATTCTTGCTGAACCTGTACTGTTATTTACATTGTGGATGACCTCTGTTTTAACCGGCATTGTCGCTGGCTTTTATCCGGCTTTATTATTGTCTTCTTTTCAACCTTCAAAAACACTGAAAGGTCAGCTCATAAGTGGATTGCAGGGTGCTTCATTACGCAGGGCGCTGGTGGTGACACAGTTTGCAGTTTCAATCATACTGATAATTGCCACTTTTGTTATCTATGCGCAGTTATTTTTTATGCGCAACAATGATCCGGGTTTTAAAAAAGATCATTTGCTGGTAGTGGATTATTTCTTTGATCAGCGCGTGAATGATCCACTGGGTACATTCAAAAATCGATTATTGTCAATTCCCGGTGTAAATAAGGTAAGCTATGCGAACTGTATACCTGGTAAGCCTAACCGAAAACGCGCAACCTTACTTGAAAACAGAAGCGGAGAGATGCAGAGTTCACAAACAGATTTTTTCAGTATTGACAATGATTATCTCGACCAATATGGTTTGGAACTGGTTGCCGGACGTGGTTTTAACCCTTCGCTCGCTTCCGACTCCACTCAATCGATGATTATAAATGAAGCGGCTGTAAAGTCGCTGGGTTACAGTAGACCGGAAGATGCGATCGGAAAAAAATTCAGTCAGATGATCCGGAAAGGAACAATCATCGGCGTAATAAAGGATTTTCATTTTCATTCTTTTCAGGAAGAGATCAGGCCGCTGACTGTTCGCATGGAACCACAATTCTATACATTCCTGACGCTGACAATTCGCCAGGATGCGGTAACCAAAGTAATTCCCGCGCTGGAAAAACTATGGTCCGAACAGGTTTCCGGCATGCCATTAAATTATTCCTTTTCTGATGAGGCATTCCATCAGCTTTTTATTGCGGAAGAAAGAACCGGTAAACTGTTCAGCTTGCTGGCCCTGATGGCGATAGTTATTTCAAGCCTGGGCTTACTTGGACTTTCAGCATTCAGTACACAGCAAAGGCAAAAGGAAGTGGGTATAAGGAAAATGCTGGGTGCATCATCATTGCATATTGCAAGGATATTGTCGGCAGACCAGGTGAAACCGGTTGGGATTGCATTTCTTATAGCGAGTCCGCTGGCCTGGTATAGCATGCATTTATGGCTGCAACAGTATTCTTACCGTGTAGGAATCGATTGGTATATATTTCCTTTGGCTGGTTTATTTGCATTGCTGATTGCACTGGCGACAATCAGTGTTTTGACGATAAGAACGGCGAGGAATAATCCGGTGGAAGCGCTGAAATAGGCAGCAGGCAGCAGGCAGCATAACTTAAAACCTAAAACTTACAACTTGACAACCTGAAAACTTAATAATAACTGGAAGCTTTGAAACAGGCAGCAGGCAAGAGGCAAAAGGAACAGCCAATGCGAGTCTGGAATCTGGAGTCTGGAATCTGGAGTCTGGAGTCTGGAGTCTGGAAAACAGCCGGCGATTGGGGATTTGATGCCTGAGCACTCAATTCCAGGAAGAGGCAAAGGCAGGAGGAACAGCCAGTGTTTAGTAGTTAGTTTTAAGCGCAAACGTAGAACTTATAACGTAAAACGTAGAACGTATAACCTAAAACTTATAACCTAATAACCTGACAACATTAACAAAATCTCCAAAAAACTGTAACATTTAACTAAACTAAATCGTACTACAAACTATTCCCTACACACTAACACGTTAAACTTTAAACTTTAAACACAACAGACAGTATATGAAAAAAATCCTGATGGGCCTGCTGATTCTTGCTTCAGCAACAGCAACGAAAGCGCAAGACAATAAAGTTCCTTTTATGACAAAAAACTTCCCTGCTTCGGGAGTTAAGTCCATTGAGTCGACCACATCCGGCGGAAATATTTCTGTTAGCGGAACAGCTGGTGGGGAAGCTACGGTGGAAGTCTTTATCCAGTCCGGCAATTCCAGAAAACAGTATACCAACGATGAGATACAGAAGAAACTAAACGATGAGTGGGAACTCACTGTAGCTCTGGAAGGTCAGAAACTAGTGGCGAGAGCCAAAAGAAAGAAAAATTTCAACAACTGGAATAATTCACTTTCTATTTCATTCAAAATTACTTCTCCGAAAAACACGAATACTACGCTCACTACAAGCGGTGGCAATATCTCTCTTAACAGTTTACAGGGGAGCCAGGATTTTACCACCAGTGGGGGCAACCTGAATATTGACCAGGTATCCGGAAAATTAAAAGGACGCACTTCAGGTGGAAATATCAATGTAAAAAATGCATCAGAATACCTCGACCTGGTTACCAGTGGTGGAAATATTGATGCAGAGTCCTGCAGCGGCGAAATTAAACTGAGCACTTCGGGTGGCAATGTAATGCTCTCTCAGCTTAAAGGAAACATCGATGCAACCACAAGCGGAGGAAGTGTTAAAGGTGAATCTATCAGCGGAGAACTGGAAGCCCACACTTCAGGCGGAAATATAAGGCTGAGTGATCTGGCATGCAGCGTAACTGCATCCACAAGTGGCGGAAGTATTGACGTATCTATCAAAGAAGCGGTAAAATTTGTGAAGCTGAGCAATTCAGGTGGAAATATCGATCTGCAGCTTCCTGCCAATAAAGGTTATGATCTCCATGTTTCCGGTTCAAAAGTCAAAACCCAGAATTTATCCAATTTCAAAGGGGATGTTGAAGAAGATGAGATTGACGGTGTTGTAAATGGCGGCGGAATTGCGGTGAATGTAAGGGCCAGCAGCGGCAGGGTTTCAGTGGCTTTGAAATAGGCAGCAGGCAGAAGGCAGCAGGCAGTAGACATAACGCAAAACCTAAAACTTACAACTTAATAACCTGACAACATAACGATCGAAACAGGCAATAGCTGGAGGCAAAAGGCAAGAGGCAGCAGGCAAGAGGAACAGCCGGCGTTTGAAGTTTAGATGCCTAAGCTCTCTGGTCTGTTACTGTTTCTGTTACTGTTTCTGTTACTGTTTCTGAATCAGCCGTGCTTATACGTTTAACGTTAAACGTATAACCTAAAACTTACAACTTAACAACCTGAAAACTTAGCGACCGAAGCAGGCAATAAGTAACAGGCGAAAGGCAAAAGGAACAGCCGG
>JAATGW010000010.1 GCA_015654495.1 Chitinophagales bacterium | reverse complement strand
GTATGGAGAAAAACATGAAAGAAAAAACCGAATTATAAATGAAAATTATTTTGAAAAGTTGATCTCTGAAATGTCGTCAGATAATACATATAGAGGAAATCCGGAACAGGAATCCATCAAAAGGTATTTCGCGGGCGAGATGACTGCGGCCGAAATGCATGCTTTTGAAAAAGCAGCGCTCAACGATCCCTTTCTTGCGGATGCTATTGAAGGCATGTCTTCAAGAAATCCGGATCAGCTAAGTTCGGATGCTGCAGAACTAAAACAGCGCCTCGAAAAAACTGCGGGTCTTCAGCAAATCCGGTTACCCCGGATCGTGATGTGGCGTAGTATTGCCGTCGCAGCAGCCGTTGTTGCCCTGGCCATTCTCAGCACCTGGTTTTTTGTGAACAGGCAGCCGCAGTATGATATGCTTGTACAATCAGTTAAATCTAATAAACCGGACTCCACCACTCCTGTTGCAGAATCAAAGGCCGGTTCGGATTCCCTGAAATCGCTCCTATTGCAAAAGACTGCTGAACCTGATACACAATCATTGGCCATCGTTGAAAAAAATGCAGATAAATCTTTCAAACCAATAGCCAGCCCTCGTAAAAAAGATACTCAAACCCATAGTTTTTCAGTAACTCAGCAGAATGAAATTGCTAAAAATGAAACAGAATTACCACTTGCATCTTTAAAAAGCCAGCCTGTGCCGGTTGCGGTCGCACCTCCCAGTAACGCAGGCCGTTCTCTGGATGGATACCTTCGGGTCGACGATGCTTTAAAAAATAAATCCGTCAGTAATAATCTGTATTTCTTTACCGGCCAGGTAACGGATGTAAACCAGCAACCGATATCTTTTGCAAACATTTCCGTTAAGAATTCCAATCACCTTACTTATACAGATGCCAAAGGCAATTTTCGGTTATTGTCTGCCGATAGCTCACTGAACATAGACATCAGGTCAGTTGGTTTCGCTGTCAATTCAACAGTACTATCCTACAGGCAGCCACAATACCAGCTTGTATTAAATCCGCTACCTGTAAAACAAAAGAAAAAGTTTTCTGTAAAAGCCAAAGCGGGCGGGGAGAATGAACTGAATGAAGCTGATAGTTCATCTGTTATTGAGGATTCAACCTTTATTTCCACAGAACCTGAAGCAGAACCTGCCGATGGCTGGGGTCCCTATCATCTTTATTTATTGAACAACGTCCGTCAACAGAAAAATCCTGAGAGCAGAATTTCCGAAGGTACCGTAGTTGTGTCTTTTCTGGTGAATCCAAATGGCTGGCTTACCGAATTTAAAATCGAAAAATCTCTCTGCAGCTCATGCGACCGTGAAGCGATACGCCTGATACGTGAAGGACCCAAATGGGAATTGTATAATACCGACAAACCGCTGCGAACCAAGGTTACAGTAAGTTTCTGAACGTTAAACGTTCAACCTTAAACCTGCCTCTGCCGGCAGGCAGGCTTTCAACCTTAAAAGTGCTATCTTCGCGCAAATTTTTTGCTATATGAAAAGAATCCTGATGACTGCTGCTATATTATGCGGTCTTTTTATGATTGCCGGAGCTCAGCAACAGTTAAACACACCACCGCCTTCAGTTGCTCAAACAATCAAACAGCAATTCGCGCTTACAGAAATTGAAGTTTCATACTCAAGACCCAGCATGAGGGGTAGAAAAATCATGGGTGACCTTGTGCCCTTTGGTAAAGTCTGGCGTACCGGCGCCAATGGCGCTACAACGATTGCATTCAAAGATGAAGTGGAAATTGGCGGAAAGAAAATCGCTGCCGGTAAATATGGACTCCTCACAATCCCCGGCGCTTCTGAGTGGACCATCATTATTACAAAACAACTTGATGTAACAAGCCCTTCAGCATACAAACAGGATCAGGATGTGGTGAGGTTAACAGCTGAAGCAGTCACTCTTCCTGTGTCAGTAGAAACTTTTATGATCACATTTGACAATGCAACTAATACTTCCATTGCTTTAATGCTGATTTGGGAAAACACGCTGGTAGCATTTCCGATTAAAATGGAAATTGACAAAAAAGTTATGGCTGATATCGAATCACAAATGAAATCAGCAAATCCACCCTATTTCGACGCAGCAATGTATTATGTAGAAAATGGTAAAGACCTGAAAAAAGCCTCGGAATGGATGGATAAAGCTGCAAAAGCTGAACCGGATGCTTTCTGGATCTTTTATCAGAATGCAAGCCTGAAAGCAAAACTTGGCAATAAAACAGAAGCAGCTGCATTGGCAAAAAAATCCATTGAACTTGCGAAAGCGGCTAAGAACGAAGACTATGTTACTCTCAATAATAAACTCCTTGCGTCATTGAATTAATTTACAGTCATTCTATATGTGAAAAGCCGTCAGGAGACGGCTTTTTTCTATTTTATATATGGTCTGCGCGCCATCCGGTGAGTCGATTGTTTTGTAATTTGTAAACCTAATCATATTGCATGGCTACCAATATCAAGTGCCCGAATTGTTCTACCGTTTTTCCGCTGGAAGAATCTTTGTCAGAAGACTATAAAAAAGATCTCCGGGAAAAGATGAATGAGTATACACGTAAGAAGGATGAAGAGTTTCTTAAGAAAGAACTTTCACTGAAACAACAACTCGAAAACAGGGATATTGAATTCGCCAGACAATTGCAGACAGAAAAAACAAAATTGCAATCGCAGCTGGAAGAACAGATCAGAAAAACTGTATCGGGTGATTTTGAAAATCAGCTGGCTATGCTCCGGCAGAATAATCGCGACCAGGAAGAAAAATTAAAATTGGCTCGTGAAAAGGAAATGGAATTCCTGTTGAAAGAACAGCAGCTGAAAAACAAAGAGGCCG
>JAATGW010000745.1 GCA_015654495.1 Chitinophagales bacterium | reverse complement strand
TTTCCGGAAGAGCAATAAAACTCCGGCAATAATTTCCAGCAAACCCAGGCTTTGCTCATAGTATGCGTGCGCAGCACCGTTAGTCAGGTAATAGACCTTCCATTTCAGAAAAAACCCATACTCCGTATTCAGATCACTCAGCGTTGGGAACGGCATCTGAAGAAGGAAAAGTTTCAACGCTCCATATACGAATATGCCCAGCGCAAGCCGGTACCTGACCAGTACCCGCAGCCAGTAGTACAGTTGATTGTATTCTTTTTTTTGTTTATCGATTGCTGTCCAGATGAAACCGGCAGATATCGCTATAAAAAAAAGGACTCCGAAATTCGCAAAGGCTCCTGATCCGGTGGACGGGAGTGTATTGCGCGATATGAAACCAGGTGTGTATACGAGCAACTGATATAAAGGCTGCAGGTCAGATTCCAGCCAGTTGGTATTGAATAAATTCCGGAAATATTCAGCACTCAATGGAATCAACAGCAGAAAAAAGAAAACAAATATGATTCTGAAAATAACCCGCTCAACCGGATGCCAGGCTTGCATTGCGGGTGCATTTTCATGAAGTGAAACATTAAAGTTCATACCAGATGACTTTTAATTACATTTAAAATTTCCCTGGTCTGTTACAGGTCAGGATTGGTATTCAATTCTGTGCTAGGAAGCGGAAATATATACTGCTCATCTGTTGGCGATACAGGACCTACTGTTCCTTTGCCGGGAATGATTCTCAATGTTCTCAGCAAATCGCCGGAGCGGAATCCCTCACCCAGCAATTCAATCCTGCGTTCATGCCAGATTGTGCTGACGAGTGCTGTTTTTTCATTGACCTTATCCTCCGGAAATTCATATCCGGCATCTGCGCGACGTCTTACAAATAACAAAAGACTTTTTGCTTTTTCCAGATTCCCTGTGTTAGCAAGGGCTTCCGCATAATTTAAAAGAATTTCCGGATACCTGATTACCGGAACATAATCCAGGTAAGGATTTCCCTTACTGTACTTTTTGAAAAACCGCGTTGCGCCGGCCGTAATAAACTGACGTCGTGTATCAGATTCACGCCATCCGGCATCAGCAATGATTCCCTGCGGATTCAGATTATATTCCCCGTTACCATTAGGTGTTGAGTTAAGATCATAACCAAGCGAAGAATAACCTGTTGAGGAATTCTGGGCTGTCATGGGCATAGAAAAAACAGATTCCGTTGTGGTATAATCGTCACTCAGGAATGGAGTAGTGGCGATGGCCTGCAGTTGGTTGGGCACACCCGTCAAAGCACGAAAAGGCGCATCAGGAGAAACGATTTTCTGCGCTTCTTCTATCGTCTTTGCATAGTTACCAATGGTGAGATAAACCCTTGTTTTAAAAGCGATGGAGGTATTACGATGAGCTCTTGAAGTGTTCAGCAAGGCATTGCCATATTTTAATGGCAGATGAGCTTCCGCAAAATCAAGGTCATCCAGGATCTGGTTATATACTTCAGCAACTGAACTTCTTTTCAAAGCATTATTCAAAGGGTTTGTTTCAGGAACCAATCGCAGCGGAAGACCTTTCGAAATTCCATTGTTCTCGGCATAAGGTCTGGCATACAGAATAACCAGGGAATAATAACTCACGGCGCGCAGAAATCTTGCTTCTGCTTTATACTGAGTCGCCAGCGAATCGCTCACTACTCCCTGATGTTCTTCGATTCCAGCAAGAAAAATATTTACTGAATTGATCGTTGTATAACCGGAAGACCAGATATTCTGAACCTCAACTGAAGATGAATTCACGGTATGGTTCCAGGTAGCAAATCCGCTGTTGATATTTGAAGTACGGTTAATGAAATCCTCACCCCGCACCTCACTGTGCAGCAGGTATCCGCCACCGTAAAAACTACCGCTCTTTAAGGATGTATAAATGCCATTGACCAGTGCCAGGATTCTTTCTGGTGTATCAAAAGCGTTAACATCACTGATACGGGTAGTCGGAACAGGATTTAATATCTCTTCTTTATTACAGCTGCCGAACACGGCCACAGATGCAAATATTAAAATCCATAAATACCAGATGCTGCTCCGGCCTGCACTTTTATTGAAAGAATATATTGACATGATTTATTTTTTTGACATGATTTAAAAACTAACATTTACGCCAAATGTGTAACTACGCGCCTGCGGTGCCGCATTCCGATCCACAGAAGGAGCAATATTGCTGTCGCCGTTTGAAGAAGTTTCCGGATCGTACCCTTTGTAACCTGTAATCAGAAATGCATTGAATACAGCAGCATAAACCCTGATGGAACTGATGCCGGATTTACCAAAACGTGGTGATGGAATTGTGTATCCTAAGGACACAGATTCCAGCCGGAGGAAATCAGCTTTTTCAATATTGGCCGAGATCGGAAATGAGTTCCCCGAAGAAATGACATCTCCATAAATCTGTCTTGGAACGGAAGTTTGCTGTCCTGGAGTTGTCCAGCGCTCAAGCACTTCGGTGGAGTTATTGTAAAAGCGGCTATCCAGCAACGTTGCCCTTGTTCCATTCTGTATATAATACCCGCCGGCATAAGTAAAGTTCAGATTCAGATCAAACTGATCAAGGCGGAGCGTATTGCTGAATCCGCCATACCATGTAGGCAACGCGTTGGCAAGTACCTGGAAATCCGCACTGGAAATTGCGGGAGCGGGCCGGCCATCAAGATATGTCCAGTTTTTTTCTCCCGGCGCTACGGCATAACTGTACTGAACAAGTTCTCCATTCCTGTTCACAAAAATTCGTCTGCCATTTTCCGGGTTAACCCCCACCGTCTTTGCACCATACAAACTACCCACCGAATATCCGACAGCAGTAATGTTGTTGGTTTCTGAAGCGGTATGCGTAGTTGCAATGATGGGTGTATTGCCATCAGCGAGAGATGTTACCCGGTTTTTAAGCGCTGTATAATTTACTGCTGCGGACCAGGAAAATCTCTGGTTGCTGATAATATCTGCATTCAATCCTATTTCGAGTCCGCGGTTATACATAGAGCCCACATTGAGTGCGATCGAATTTCCCGGAATACCCTTGGATGCTGTTTGAGGCGAATTGAGGATAAGGTTATTTACATCATTGTTGAAAACTGAAACCTGTAATTGAATCCGGCTATCGAGAAAGCCAAGGTCGATTCCCAGGTTCGTCTGGTTACTGGTTTCCCAACCCAGGCCCGGATTTCCGGCCTGCGCATAGGAAAGGGTCGGAACATCACCATACAGTCCTGAACTGAAAAGATTCAATGCGGCATAGCGGTTGGAAATATTTCCATTACCCACCTTGCCCCAGCTGGCTCGCAATTTGATATTGTCGATAATCTTTGCAAGGCCTGAATTTTTATAAAAGTTTTCCTGAGACACTACCCATCCACCGGAAACACCTCCGAAATTTCCATACTTGCGGTCAATCCCCAGCACAGAGTTCCCATCCCGGCGATAATTGACCGTCAGAAAATATTTCTTTCCAAAGTCATAGGTTAACCTGTAAAAAGTAGACAGGAAAGCCCATTCATAATTATACATCTGACCGATCGCATAATTGCCGGGCGGCGACATTGCCCCGAAGCTTCCCTCAAAATTCCTGTAAAACGGATCAGCAGCATCCGTTCGCACGGCTCCCCACTGATTTTGTGAGAATTGCTGAATTTCGAATCCTGCCAGCAAAGAAATGCTGTGACGACCGAAACTCCGGGCATAATTAAGGGTGTTGGTCCAGTTCCAGTTATTGACATTCACCAGCAGATTTGTTGCGGCTCCGTGTAGCGGGTAGCCGGGACCGTGAATGGGATTTTCGTAGTTGTTATTCTCTACTTTATTATAATCGATCCCATAGGTGGTTTTAAATGTCAGCCCGTTTAGAATCCGGACCTCACCATCCACATGTGCAATGATGTGATCACTCTGAGAGTAATACCGGTCAAGATCAAGTAAGGGCTGCGGATTATAAAGGTTACTCACCACTGTATTATTTCCCATGCCAATCGCATTACCTTTTATATTGTAACTGCCATCTGCATTATATACCGGAACATTCGGCGAGGAAGCTGTGGTCAGTCTTCCGATGCCTGTTAACAATTGCGCATTCCTCGGAAGAGAACCGGTATTGGGTGATAAATTTTTCGTACGCGAGTAACTGATACCCCCGGAAAGTTTAAACCAATCGGTTACTTTCTGCTCCAGGTTTGCCCGCAATCCTATCCGGTCAAAACTATTGTTCCTGATGAAACCATTCTGATCAGAGTAATTTGCAGAGAAGAAGTATTTAAATAAATTATTTCCACCGGAGACACTTATATCATGATTCTGTGAAACTCCGGTATGATAAGTAACGTCTTCCCATCTGGTATCAATCAGCGTTCCGTCACTATTGTACATCGGGAAAAAAGAAGCTGATGCAACGTTCGGATTATTCTGATTGCCGCTTAAATTTTTCAGATTCAGTACTCCTTCATTTTTAATATCCATGTATTGCTGCGCATTCAGCAGGTCAGGGGATCTAACGGCATGCGATACACTAACCCAGCCATTATAACTTACTTTCGCTTTTCCCGAACGACCTCTTTTGGTTGTAATCAGAATCACTCCTGCTGCAGCCCTGGATCCATAAATGGATGTGGAGGCCGCATCTTTCAGAATATCGATCGATTCGATATCAGCAGGATTAATATTATCCAATGGATTGTTAGTGACATTGGTTTCGGGTGAGATCTGACCACTGACCACCGGAATTCCATCCACAACAAACAGTGGAGACGATGTAAGCGAAATGGAATTGGTGCACCTGATTCTGATAGGTGGTGGTGCATTCAGTACACCGTTCGGAATCTGAACCTTGACACCGGCAGCTTTGCCTACCAGCGCCTGTTCAAAACTCTGTACAGGACGGTCAGCAATCTTCTGCTGACTGATGCTGGATACTGAACCGGTTACCTCCGCTTTTTTTTGCGTACCGTAACCTACAACAACAATATCACTCAGATCAACTGTAGATTCGATCAATTCAATACTAATGAACTTGTTGTCCTTTACACTGATCTCCGATTCTTTATAACCGGCATTACTGATTACCAATATAACAGGGAGCCTTTTTAAGCTGGTGATTTTAAACTCCCCTTTTTCATCAGCTGCTACGCTGTTGGTAGTTCCTTTAATCTGAATGGTTGCGCCCTGGAGCGGCTGCCCGGACTTTCGGCCTGTGATCCTGCCAGAGATCGGAACGCCATCCTGCGCATTTGTATCTGAATACTGTATTACTGAAAAATAAATTGTAATTACTGCAAAGAAGATTCTCTTAAGAAGTTTTTTTAGCCTGGTCATTTTGATTAAACTTTTAATCAACCCAGTGCTACACAAAAGAAGCAGTAATTATTTGCTAATTTTGAGCAGCAAGAGGCCGACTTAGATGATACCACATTTGGGAAAGCCATTGTAACCAGCCGGGGCTGCAGCAACAGCACCGGCTATTTTTTTACTTTTTTATTTACGGTCCCGATTTGTTCAGGATTTCCTGTGCACAGGAAATAGTAACCTGTATTGACATAATTTTTTTATTGGTGGAATCTGAAAATGAGAAATGCTCTTAAAAATGAGCTTTTGAAATTACATACAGCAGCAACAGCAAAAATTGGTGTGATCCAGGTGATAGTCTGAAAACATAGGGAAATTCGAATCGGTAATTACCGTGATGAGTTTAGCAGAAAACAAGTTTTTCTGAATTTGAAATGAAAGGTATATTAATTTATTTAGTCTACAAAAATAGTAGACAATATTTTTTAAACTTCTTCCCCCGTATTTATAAAGAAAGCCGCCTGAAAAGGCGGCCTTGTAACCAAAACGACTGATATGAACATGGGTTAGAGAAATCCTTGATCTATTCACCGAGCAATACATCGATCTCGGCATTAAATTCTTTTTTAAATAGTTCATAATGTTCGCCGGTTGCCGGACCTGAATAACCTGTATGTATTTTGGCCACCTCTCCTTTTTTATTTACAAAAATTATTGTAGGAAAAGCAAGGAAGCTATTTAGCGCAGGAATAGATTCACTTACAAACTGTTTATCAGCAACGCCACCTATCAACTGGTCATAATGAATATTAAACCTTTTTTTAAACCTTCCGACAACTTTTGAAACATAGGCAGGGTCGGTGTTTCTTTCATAATGTATCGCAATTGCTTCCACGCCACGGGTTTTGTTTTTATCATACCAGGGAGAAAGAAAGGCAGCTTCATCGATACAATTCGGGCACCAGGATCCGGTAATTGTTATGATCACCACTTTATTTTTAAACTTCGGATCGGATAATGAAACTTTCTTTCCATTAAGATCAGGAAAAATGAAATCCAACTTCGAGTATCCTTTTTTAAGGTAGGTAAGTGAATATGGATCTGGTAATTCCGCATTTTCATTTAGAACGCCGGTAAATTTCTGACTGCCGCGGGCACCGATAATTTCACCGGTAATTTTGCCATCCTTATCAATCGATCCTGTATAATAGCCAGGTGACGAACCAATAAATGAAGAAAGTTTAAAATTTTTGCCGTCTGTTATGCCTTCCAGGTAACGCGAGTCCCCGGTTATACGAAGAAATGTACCGGTTAATTTACTGCCTTGCTGCTTAAACAAGCCTACAGCTTTTTCATCAACACCATTAGTGGAATGAAAAACAATGTCATAAGTACCGCTGATATCCGATGACACAGCAGCTCCTGAATTTTGAAATCTGTATAAAATATTCCTGTCTGCTGTAACTGCAACGGGAACTCCGCTTCCATCCTGTTTCCTGAGCACGCCCTTCAGATTATTATTTTGTTTTTTGAATACAAGAATATTGTCAAACTGATCAATGGGTATTAAAACGGAATCCCCCACCAGAGTTGCCTTTCCCGTCTCAAAGAACTCGGTTGAGTTGATAAAAAACACCTTTTGATCATTTCTGATTTCAAAATTAAACGGCACTTCTGTAGAATCCCGTATTAAAAAAACACCGCGGTAACGGCCGGAAAGATCACCTGCTCCGTTTTGTGCATAATTAACGGAGATTATCGATAAGCATAGAAACATGAAGGACAAGGAATACATTAAAAACCGAACTGAATTTCGCTTAGGCATTTCCGATTGAAATTTTTAATTGATTGTATCTTAGAAGTTCAACGTTAAACGTTGAACCTCCTGCTAACTATGAACTAAGAACTATGAACTACTTCGTCCTTCGTAATTCATACTTCCCACTTCCCCCGCTGTCATGGGTGGATTCGAACCTCCGTAAAGGGCTTTGCAGGCCCCCGCCTAACCACTCGGCCACATGACTAAAAATTCAGAATGATTTTTCCCGGACAACGGTAAATGAATATTTTCCTCCCAAAGATTTTACTACATGCAGTACCGCATTAATAATTTCCTGCAATGTTGGCGCAGTACGCAGGAATTCAAGATATCCCTGGTTCTGACCCGTCGGATTTTTTTTATAATCCAACTGTATAAAATTCAACTTCTTCATTTCAGTCTGCAGTCTCTCAAGATTTTCCTTTAGTTCGGGTTCAACGATAATGGTAGTCTTAAACTTACTCATTGCTATCTTATTTAACAGGTTAATAAATTGAGGTGTTTCTCACAAGGTTAAACATGGGTTTCTTCCCTGATAGTACAACCTACAACCCGAAGATAGGGAGAAATATTATTAGTCTACTATTTTAATAGACTTTTATTAAAAATAATTTTCCCCGGGCTTTTTTTGTTTCAAAATATAATGTCTACTAATTTTGTAGACATTAAATTATTGTTTACCTTCCTCAGGTTAAGTTATAAACTGGCCAATGGCAAGAATACAACCGATAACAAAGGGAAATAGCTCTGAAGCTGTAGATGCAGCCTTCGAAAAACATGTACGCGAATACGGAAGCCGGATAACCAATATGAAAAAAACACTTGCCCGGTCATTGCCGGCTTTTGAGATATATATGCTGTGGTACCAGCTCTTCGCAGAAGTTGAAAAAGTTCTTGGAAGAAGACTGGCCATTCTGTATGCCTATTCAGTATCGCACGCCGCAGAGTGCCCGCTTTGTTCCACCTATTTCCGGAAAGCTATTATTGATTCAGGAGAGAATCCGGACAAACTTGTTTTGAACGAACAGGAGGAAGACATTCTTCGGTTTGGTGCACTGATGGCAAAAAACCATGGCCGGATTGCGGACCATTTTTTCAACCTGGTTAAAAAGTATTACTCTGAAGAGGAACTGGTTGTACTGATTGCGTTCGGCGGACAAATGATCGCTACAAATATTTTCAACAATGTGATCGAAACTGATATTGACGAATACCTGAATGAATACATCAGGCCTGTAAATTTTGCATAGCTATGCCGGAATTGTTATCAAAAAAACTTGCCTTTATTACAGGCGCTGCGCACGGCCAGGGAAGAGCAGCGGCATTGGCATTAGCCAGAGAAGGTGCAGACATCATAGCATTCGATATTGCACAAAATCTGAGTTTCCCTGGTTACAGTCTGGGATCTGCAGATGAATTGATCTCCTTAAAAAAAGAATGCGAATTACTCAATGTCCGTTGCCGCGTTTTTACAGGCGATGTGCGTGTAGCCGACGATATTGCAAAAGCCGTAGATGCCGCTGAGTCAGAATTCGGACATATAGATATTCTGTTTAACAATGCAGGCATCTGTGCATATGGCAATGCGCAGGATATTACTGAACGCGAATGGGATATGATGCTGGATATAAATCTTAAAGGGCCATCGCTGGTAGCAAAAAAAATAATTCAATTGATGATCAGGCAAAAATCCGGCGTCATTATAAATAACAC
>JAATGW010000455.1 GCA_015654495.1 Chitinophagales bacterium | reverse complement strand
CCGCCTCCACCATAAGCTGCAGGAATGATCGTATTCAACAATGTTTTTGCTTCTGCAAATTTTTTCTCAAACATATAGGCTTTGGCAAGATAGCAGGCTGCTGCCCATTTGTTGGCCTGGCCTTTATATGGTTGGGTAGCCGGCAGATTATCAAAAGCGAATTGGAAATCAGCTTCTATTTGCGGCCATATATCCACATCGTTTGAAACTTTGAAGTCCGTTACATTCTCATCAATAAATGGCACATTGTTCCACATTTTTTTTGCTTCAAAATGAAAATGTCCTCTTAAGAATCTTGCTTCAGCAATCGATGCGTTTTTTTGGGCAGGAGTCATATCTGAAGCAGCATTCGCGGCCAGGATCACTTTATTCGTTCGCGCCACACCGTCGTAAACGGTGCGCCATTTGTCAGCAAGAAAAGCAGTGGATGCCTGTGTCTGAAAACGTTCAA
The DNA here is from genome assembly GCA_015654495.1 of Chitinophagales bacterium. Lineage (GTDB taxonomy): Bacteria > Bacteroidota > Bacteroidia > Chitinophagales > Chitinophagaceae > Pollutibacter. The sequence goes on along the minus strand of JAATGW010000455.1, from coordinate 5,251 downwards.
TTGTCAATCCATCGCTGCCGTCATTAACACCACCGCGGTAAGCGTCACCGGAGGTGATATCGGCATACACCCAATTGGTACCCGAAGTACTCCACCAGCTCGATTTTACTGTGAGACCAGTCACATCATGGTATGCACCAATTAACAGTTGCTGAACACCTGCTTTGTTGGAAAGCTCCTGCAACGTAACACCTGTGGAGGATGGCGTGTCGAGAAAATCTTTGTCGCATCCGGTTGTAAGCAATGTCGCGAACAGTATTATGATAACTAATTTTTTCATGAGTATATCATTGAATAATTTTATAAACCTAAATTGAGACCTACGATAATCTTTCTTGAAATGGGATAATTTCCACCGAAGTCCACACCCACATTTGTAGCATTTCCCGTACTGATCTCAGGATCGATACCAGTATATTTTGTGAATGTCGCAAGGTTATAACCCTGTACATAAAACCTGATGTTTCTGACAACTTTGGGGAGATTTAAAGTATAGCCCAGTTGAAGGCTTTTCAACCGCAGGTAAGAACCATTCTCAACAAAAAAGCTTGAAGGTTTTATATCATCGGAACTTGTATTATTCCATATGGGCAATTTCGCGCCCGTGTTGTCGGGACGCCAGGTATCATCAGATCCTTCACCCTGTGCACCGGGGAAAACAGAATAGGCTCTCCAGTAATTGAAGATTTTATTTCCGGCCACACCCTGGAAAAAAATTTCGAGATCAAAATTTTTGTAATTCAGGGCCAGATTATATCCATAGGTAAAAGTCGGATGCGGGCTTCCGATAAAAGTCCGGTCATCATCATTTATTTTTTTATCCCCGTTGAGATCGCGGAATTTGAAATGCCCGGCAGCTGTGGCGGCTGTAAGTCCGGTATGTGCAACTCCGTATTTTGTATAATCTTCAGCAGACTGAAATATACCATCCTGAATAAAACCAAAAAAACTGGAGACGGGTCGGCCCTCAACACTACGGGTCAATGCAAAATGCGTTGGTGCATAAGCGTTACCATCTATACTTGCAGTACTGTCATCGCTGATGTGCACCACATTATTCTTATAAGTAGAAATGTTGAAACTCATATCATAGGAAAGATCGCCGATCTTATTGCGATACCCAAGTTCCAGTTCAAAACCCTTGTTGGAAAAACGCATTATATTTTCGAATGGCGCAAGCGCATCACCGCGTAGACCGGTAATGGGTGGCACAGCAAGCAGGTCTTTTGTTGTACGGTCAAACCAGCTGAATGAAATATTCAATTTGTTCTGGAACAGTGTTGCATCAAACCCGATATTTATCGTCTGGTTGGTTTCCCAATGAATATAAGGGTTACCTAACTGGTATAAGCCCGCACCTGTAAATGCTGAATTGTTGGTACCGTTCAGGTCATAGCTGCTGTAATTAACATAGCCACTCGTTGTATACCTGTCTGTGAACAAATCGGAAGGGATCGCATTATTACCATTTTCTCCATAAGCAGCTCTCAGTTTCAGGTCATCGATCCAGGAAATTTTTTCCATGAATTTTTCTCTCGATATTCTCCATCCGCCGCTATAAGAAAAGAAATTTCCGTAGCGGTTGAGCGGTCCGAATTTCGAAGAGCCATCTCTTCTGCCGACAAAACTCACGAGGTATTTATCCAGCAGTGAATAATTCGCATTGCCGAAAAAAGAACTGGATGTTTCATAGCCGCTTCCGCCAGCCATTGGTATCGTTGGATTGTAGGTACCATTGGTCAGGTTGAGATATCCGGGCGTGGTATATAAAAGATTCGTTACCGTACCCTGACTATTTCTCGATCTTATTTTCGCTGCTTCATATGCGACAAAGGCACTGATCTTATGTATGTCTTTAAATCTTATTTCATAGGACAGTTTATTTGTCCATCGGAGATCACTGCTATATCCACCGCCTTCTGTAAATTGATTATAGGGAGCTGAAAAAACATTCTGAGGGAATGTATCTATAAAATACCGGTAACTGTATGGATAAAACTGAGCGCCGATTTTGCTCTCGATAATGAGGTTTTTGATTGGCTCGATGGCTACAAAAGCGGAGCCGATCATTCCTGCATTATAACCATCACTGCTTTCCCGTCCCGTCAGTTGGCCCATCACAGGGTTATTTCCACCGGGATGCAATGCAATTGTATTTGCAAAATCCTTCGGACCTGAATAGTTTCCGGCAATATCATACATCGGGATCAGCGGACTTCTCTGGTAAAGATCACCGATCAAACCCTGGGGATTGTGGTTACCATTGCTCAGTCCCGCTCCTTTGGTATAGGAAAATGTTACATTCTCACCGATCCTCAACCAATTGGCAGGCCTGAACTCCGTATTCACACGGAAAGAATACCTGGTGAAATAAGTTCCAAGCAATGTGCCTTCGTTATCGAGATAACCAAACCCCAACGCGTAGTTGCTTTTGTCCGTAGCACCACTCACGCTTAACTGGTGACTCTGACTGAAGCTCTGACCCAATACCGATCCGAACCAATCCGTACCGGCTTTATTTGATTTCAGAATCCTGTAATTGGACAGATTGTAAAGAGCAGGATTAACGTCAGGACTTCCTTCCGCAGCAACCAGTACCGGTTTGCCGTCTCTCTCAATAATATAATCGGGCAATACAGCGCTGGAACCGGAGCCGTAAAACTGGTTTGTCAAAGGCAGGCCTGAATTTTTAAGATAGTTCCAATAGGCGTCAGCATATTGCTGCGGGCTCATGCTTTTTGGATAAGTAGTTGGCATTTCCCAGGATCCATAAGCATTGTATTCTAACCTGGGAGCAGTGCCGCGCTTTCCTGTTTTGGTAGTGATCACCACTACTCCGTTTCCACCCTGCGCACCGTATAAAGATGTATTGGATGGATCTTTAAGTATGGTAATGGTTTCGATATCGTTTGGGTTAACAAGATTACTTCCTCCCCGCATCTGTACCCCATCGATCACATATAGTACATCGTTATTGCCGTTGCTTCCAAAACCACGTATACGCACAACCGCAGTACTGCCTGGACCGCCCTGGGCATCTACGCTCACACCTGCTGCCCGGCCCTGCAATACGGATCCCACATCAGCAACCGGTGTTTTTGCCACGACATCTGCGGAGATCGTCGAAACTGCACCGGTAACATCACGTTTTGACTGGCGGGTATAGCCTGTAATTACAACTGCTTCAAGACTCTTATCGGCAATAGCCAGTTTCACGCTCACCTCCTGATCAGTCCTGACAGTAATTTCCTGCGTCACAAAACCTGAATAGCTGATGACCAGCACAGCTGTAGCACCACCAATATCGATCCTGAACCGTCCGGTATTATCTGTCGTTGTTAAAAGGGTTTTATTTGATTTTACCATTACGGTGGCGCCGCCGAGTGGCAGTCCTTTATCGTCAGAAATAATTCCGGTTACGAGATTGGCCATGTGCAGGTCCGGTGTATCCGATACGCCGGTAACCTGTTTGTTATCCGGTTCGGGTCCACGGTTTTCAGGAAAAAGCAGGACCTGGTCATCCACAATGCGGTAGCCGATAAAAAGCGGTTTAAAAATTTCAACTATAAAATCACCTAATCGTTTATCGGATGCTTCAAAAGAAATTTTTCGCTCCGCGTGAATGGTATTGGAACTGTAAATGAATCTTACACCGGTTTGCTTTTGCAGTTTTGAGATGACTTTGCTGATTTCAAGATTGTCGGCAGAAAGTGATATTTTTTTATCCAGTATTTCCTGGGCATTTAGTTCGCCTGCCAACACTGACCCGCAGAAAATAAATGCGAGGGCAATTTGTACAACCGTTATTCTCATAGCATGCAGTATTGAAGCAACATGTTGCTCTTTTTTCATATCTTATATTGATTTTGTTCGTTTTGGTAAAATGTCTCGGACAAAATTGTTCCTCAAGCAGGAGCTTATAAGCTGGCAATGCACTACGTTGCCGGCTTTTTTATCTCACTTGAATTCGTTCTGCATTTACATCATAGTAGTTTTATTTTTTTAATTGATAGTTTTACCGCATCCACTTCCTTTGATCAGGATGCGCGTTCCTTTTATTTCATAAGTTGCTCCCACTGCCTGGCAAACAACATCCAGCCGGGTATACAGATCCTGCTGACTAAGCGCACCTGTAAAAAGACAATTGTATAATGCCTCATTCTCAGTGATAATTTCGATGCCGTAGTTTTTCTCCAGGAATGTCAGTACGGTTTGGAGGCTGGTTTCTTCAAATACATTATTAACCGGTATATTAATTCTCTCAGCGCGCTCAACTGCAATTGGTAACGGCCTATCGGCAAGGGAAGCGACGAACTTTCCGTCATCTTCATCATACGTCACTTTTTGATTAGGAAGAAGAATGACACCGTTTCTTTTTTTATTTGTTTCGCTTTGTGTGGTTGGAACATTCTCGTATACTTCCACCTTTCCTGTTCTGACCGACACTTCTATTTCCCGCGTTTGTTTGTTTGACTTGATGGTAAAACTGGTTCCCAATACATGAGTCACAATTTTTCGGTTGTAGATCAGAAAGGGAGCATCGGGGTTCTTGGTTACTTCAAAAAAAGCTTCGCCTTCCAATACCACTTCTCTTTTGCCGGGTAAAAAATGCAAAGGATATTTTATTGCGGCCCCTGGCTCTAAGGTGATAGTACTGCCGTCCTCCAGCTTAACCAGTTGCGCCTGTTGAGTAGTGTTGGTCAGTTCCTGAATGTCGTTGCTGCTTGCGGCAAGCGGATGTATTTCGCTGGTCCTGGAAGGATAAAATAAATAGGAGAATACTACAATGCCGATCAACAGGGTTGTGGCAATGGCTAATCGTATATGTTTTGTTTTATTCGGTCGGGAAGGAAGGATCGCAGCGTTCTGCTTTTCCGAAGTAAAGATATTCTGTAAAATTTCCGAGGAGCGAAGTGGTGGGAGATTGCTGCCTTCCTGCTGGTCGCGTAGCTTGAAGTCAATTCTTTGTTCCAGCAGCTGGTCGAATTCTCCGGATGCTATAGCTTCAAAAAGGCGTTCACGGTCCTGAGGGGATATCAGGTCGCGTTCATATTTCTCTAACAGCAGTTCGAACTGTTCTTTCGTAAGCATATGGAAGCAATAGACCTCGGAGGTATTAAACCTAGGAGGTATTTTATCCAAGGTTGGTCCTGTATAAAGACAATGCAAACAAAGCCGCGGAGTACATGGCTTAAAAAATTATTTGAAATCATTCCCGTGTATTATTCCCGTACTTACCGACTTACCGGCT
>JAATGW010000115.1 GCA_015654495.1 Chitinophagales bacterium | reverse complement strand
TTACTGTTACTGTTTCTCTTCTGAATCACGCATGTTCAAACGTATAACCTAAAACGTATAACGTATAACCTAAAACGTATAACGTATAACCTAAAACGTATAACGTATAACCTAAAACGTATAACGTATAACGTATAACTTATAACCTAAAACTTACAACTTAACAACCTGACAACTTAACAACCGGAGAGGCAAGTGGGAACAGCGTTGTTCAAGACGGTAGTCTGGAGTCGGGAGTCGGGAATACAACGCAATAGGGAACAGCCGGCGTTTGGGGATTCGATGCCTGATGTCTTTTTGGTCTGTTCGATTTGCGCTACACTCACGTTTAACCTTAAACGTTAACCGTTGAACGTTACTTATAAATATCCTCTTTCTGTCCGTAAGTAATTTTTATCGGAACAGTTATTGAATGCCAGCCTCCTCCCGGAAACCGGATTGCTTCCGTCAATTTCTTCTGTAGAGTGGTGGTATTTATCTCAGCCTGGTTGCCGATCATTAAAGCATCCTGCCACAAGGGTTGCAGGTCAATAGGTTCTTCAGATATAAAAATTTTAAGATAGTGATAAGTCTCAAATATGCCATTACTCATCTGGTAATCTGTAACGGATACAGGAATTGTTTTTCGAAATTCCAAATCAGTACCAGCTGAAAATTTCAATTCGTAATAGTCTTTATCCGTTTGCTTCTCTAATAGAAAATGAACTCCTCCGATCGCAAACTGGTTACCAAGGTATAGCTGATTTACAAACAACGGCCTCGTGCTACCGATCTTCGCCGGCGATTCAGAGAATGAATTAGTTTTTGATTGATCCGCGCCGGCAGCGGTATCACCTGCATTAATATAAATGCGGCACCTGAATGCCGGAGCCACCCACTCCCGTTCAGGACGGATATAATGCAGGATCACCCGATCGGGATCCGTTACTTCAGCTGTTGCGGGCGACTGATCAATCATTTCATCAAACGGAAACCCTTCGACAATATCAAAACTCACAGACAAACTTTTATCATTAAATTTTGATGACGGATTTTCCAACTCGAGTATACCCTGCCATTTTGCAATCGCTTCCATTTCATTGATAAAAGCCAGCGGATCAGGCTGGGGACGGAACACAGGTTTAATACTGAACTCTTCTTTTTCTTCTGATGACCTTGCTAATGAATAACCACCTTCAGTAAAATGAATGATATATCCTGCGTTTACCGAATGATCCGTTATTTCAAGCAGATGTAGTCCGGATCTGTTCACAACTTCCATCAACGCATTTTTCTGCTCAGGGGATACTGCCGGTGAAAAAGCAATCTTTATTTTCGGTACGGACTGCTGTACAAGCGTTGCCGGATAGGTGCCGGGGCTCAATGATCCCGGTTTCGATACAATACTATAATCTTCATGTACAGATTTGACTGCAACCTGAACAGAATCGTCTATCCTGAAAATCGTTTCCATAAATGGAATTGACGGCCTGATACCGCGATCCATGCCTGCATTTAATCTCCATTCACTGGTGCTGCCGTTAAAATAAAGTTCATAAACAGCAGATTCTTTCAGCACTGTTGATAATATCCTGCGGTCAGCGCTGTTAGCGGGTTCTGCATAAAATTTCGGGCGACGGTTCTCCTCTGTTTGCGACATCCGGAGTACAAGCCTTTCAAACAATTCTTTATAGCTGTAGTGAAATCCATCCGCCTCGAGTAGTCCGATCAATGTTTCAGAAAATACATTGTTATCCGGAAAAGGAGCTTCTTCTGCGTTGAGAGGGCGTACCTTATGCGGCGAACAATTCTGCAAGAGGATGAAGTTAGTTCCATTCATTTCCGGAATGTTCTGCTCCCTTTGTGTATCATTAAACATTACAGATCTGAACAGGTCCGCAATCACGATCAGGTTGGTATTCGTTTTTTCGGCTACAGTTTCCAGATAGTTAAATATCCCCGAATCAGTGCTGCCGGTATATTGCCCGGATTCAACAGGATCATCACTGAAAAGAAAATCCAAAAATCCTTTTTCCAGAACGGGATTCGCGAGTCCGATGCCGGAATAGTACAGAACACAGATATCGTTTTTACCAGCTTCCCTGAACAGCTGTAAAAATGGCATCACATCTGAACGGGTAACATGACCATAAAACAACTGAGGAGTGTATTCTGCAATTCCTTTTAGTGAATCGGCATGCCGTTGTAAAACGGACGCAAATTTCTGTACATTGGTTCTTGCAAAAGGCAACTCGCCCGCCTGCAGAAACCTCGCGTCAGAAATGCCGATACCTGCAAAGAATATCCTGTAACGCTGACCGGGGAAGGATTTCGCGACCGTCTCCCTTTTCTTCAGTTTGAAAACAGACTCCTCTCCTGCCCAGATCGCGCTGGTAAAAATATACTGACCCGAATAATCTGTTCCGGTTTTTACCGACATAAATATTCTGTTAACGATAAAATTCAGGGAAGAATTCTTTCAGATTTCTTCCTTCAAAAATCTTTTCGATTATATATATCCACGATTGCATCGCCTGATCGTCATTAATTTTTCCTTTCACGCCAAAAGCATGTTTTACACCCAGCTGAATAGCATAGGAAGCGAAATCGTCGGACCTGCAGGTATTTGTTACAAGCAGATCCACACGATCCTGGTAGTCGAGCAGTTTTGCAAATTCATCTATTGTAAATGATCCGTCACTCAGGATTAAATCACCATGAAGATCGAATCCGGCGA
>JAATGW010000408.1 GCA_015654495.1 Chitinophagales bacterium | reverse complement strand
GACGGCCCTGAATAGTTTATAAAGCGTGATAATTTTTTAAAGTCATGAATAGCCAGGTACGAAATTCTCAACGCCTGTTCGTGGTGCTATCAATTAGAATGGCTATAGAAATCTATATTTAAAATTCACCTGGAAAAGAAAGCTCAGGGCCGTCCAGTAAATGAATTTTGTTTCCCATTTTCAGAGAAGCACAAGGATAAAAATTGGGAGGACTATATCTTAGTTCCAGAACAATTAAACTGTACAGGACGCTCATGACCGGAGCGGTAATTATGGCTGCTAACCCACTTTTCTTCCTACAAACAGGAAGCTCCTACAAAACTGATCTTTGCGTAGCAGACACTAAAACAACAGGCCCTAACTAGCGCAGGAATACTGAAAATAGAAAAGTAGTGATTTTTACAACCACAGTTATGATTTCGTTACATCGGGGGGAAAAGAGTAAATCAAATCCAAATTAGCAGCAAAGTTCGAACTCATTCTATTTTGGTCTACACAAATTTCAAACCTGCATCTCAGCGATCAAATCATATGGGTCGAAAAAATCTATTTCAGCACCGGCATGTTCTGTTTTACCTTTTTCTTCCAAAAGATATAAGACAGAATGCCTGGAACAAACCAGATTAACATAAAAAACATCATTGGGTCCACTGTTCCAGCCAGTGCAATACCGGAATATATAACGGCGATCAGATCGAAAAACAAACCGGCATAAGCCCATTCCTTTATTGTTAGGAGTCCCGGAATTAAAATAACAATCGCTCCTATAATCTTTGCATATCCTGTGAATGGAATAAAATATACCGGGTAGCCAAACTGATCATGTATCAGTTTCTTAGCATCATCGTTTACCAATATGCTGCCATAGGAAGAAAATATCATGAGTGCCGCAAATAAAATGGTAAATATCCAGTAAAGAATGTTGATTGTTTTCGGTTTCATAATTTAGTGTGATTTGTGGGATGTTAGTAAATCTAAATCATTCTTCTATTGCCCGGAAAATTTACAGGAATGTCCAGGCCTTCTACTGGCAATACCAATGTTTTTGCATTCGCGTTACCGTCGCCACGAAGATCTGTCGTTTTACTATATACTCATTTTTTTATCGGCTCATAGTAAAGCATTTGCACAAAACCGAAAGTGGGGTGCACTTTTGATAGCTTTATTATCCATTTATTTTTTTAGCTCGTAAGCTTCTTTCAGCCAGACCAATAATTCCTTGTCAATGTCTTTCAGTTTTGTCAACTTGATCGTGTGGTGAAAACGATTTGCTGAGGCTTGTTCTACTTTTGTAACTCTATCACTCTTTAATTTATAGTTTAGGTGGACTTCAAGGTTTATATAGTCCTTACGGGTATAAATTCCCGCAAATCCAAATCTGTTTCCAAGATGAATACTTGTCTTTTTCGGCTCAATTTTTAATTGTCCGAATTTCTGAAGTTCGGCAATCAACTTCCCGTAAATGTCGGTTACGATTTGTTCTTTGTCCTTTAAATGGTCAGATTCTGAGTATTCCATTAAAGGTGTTTGTTTGTGACAAAATAAGCTTCCGGTTTATCAATTTGCATTATGAGTTTTTAAAGGCACTATGGGGCCGTTCATTTTTCTCATATAATTGACTATGACAGCTTTCACTTTATGATAATTTCGAAGAACTTCAGCTTCCGGATTCCACGTATCAAGCTCAGATTTACCATGTCCCAACGTCTCGTGATCTTGCAATTTACCTTTTGAGAAATAATATATACCTGCCCATCCGATTGAATCTTTCCCATAATAGTAGGTAATTGATTCTGTCGAGAAAATTAAATAAGAACCAGGCATATAAAATTCCTGTTTCACAGAACTGTCTCTATTTGAATATTCCCTGGCAATATATTCCAGATGATTCTGTTTGCTGCTGTACTGATATTTAAATACGATTGTTTTATTGTCAATGGTTTTTTCATTTTTTGTAAAGAAAATGGTCTTGGTTCTGCTGGAATCTATTTTCAAGACACATGAATCAATCTTTCTCCGGAGTTGAGAATCCTGGGCAAAAGCAAAGTAAGACACAAGTAATACTGGTATGAAAATTAGTTTCCTCATGAATTAGAGCAAACGGCCATCTGATTTGTGTAGTACGTGAATTCACGTCCTGTCATTTTCCCATGGCGGGGATCGATACAATTTTACTGATTTTAACTGAAGTTACAAGGCGGCATTCTGGCGTCGGCTGGAATTATGCGAAGTTATGGATAGGTGACAGCTTCTCGTGCCCGCATTGTATAAGGCAATGTCTTATGTATACTTCGTTTCACTGCATATATTGTCTGATATTTCCTTTGATTGTGTCATTGACTTGCACCTTATAGTCAATATCTCTTTTGTTTTTTACAAGATATTCATCAAAGGCATAATAACAACTTTCTGAAACTTTAATGTCTAAAATATTTGTAGTATCCCATCGGATATCTGTAAAGCAGTCAAAGTCATATTTAGAAATGTAAAAGTTTCCATATTTGGGTATAGTGTCACCTTTATTAACTACGGAAATATTTAAAAAATAATATCTGTTGATATTCTTTACATATTTATAGACAATCAGTTCATATTTGCCATTTGGTGAAGTTTCCTGGTAGAATATCTTTCTCTGGAATGAAGTATCAATAGGGTCTATCTGCTTTACTTTAATGAACACGTCATTTAGAATTGTGTCTTTCAAATTTGATTTCCCATTGCTGATGAATTCAGTGTACTTTTCTGCAACTACAACTGTGTCATTACCAAACCAAAATATTTTATCATAATCAAGACTTGACAAAGAATATTGATTGCGCTTTTCAATTGGATCAGATTTTTTTAAGATTGTTGTTAATGAGGTGCGACTACCGTCCCATGCGCCCTGTTCATAGCGATAAGTTAAAAGATACTTTGAACTATCGGGGCTATATACTCTGCTAATTTCCTGGAAATCCCCTGGCGAAGTTGTAAACACGCAGGAACTAAAGATTAGAAAGATTGACAGGACCAGGCCAAAAGAAAATTTCATGAACTCGTTCTAATTGAAGGATGTTTTCAAATAATATCAAGTATCCAATTATAAAAACGCTTAATGGCTTGACCTGCGAAGAAAATAATACTACAAATAAGAAATGGCAAACATGTTATCATAACAAGCTGAGTATTGCTGTCTTTGAGGGTGAAATACTTTAAGCAGAAAATACTTGTCCAGAGAAGAAGGAGCCCAACAATATGAAAAAGAACTTTAAGATTCTTCCGCTTTAACAATATTGAATATATTATTGCTCCTTGCCCCAGAAGCGATGACAATCCAACCATTGCCAGCAGGCCTCCAATAGACGAGTCGCGGGTATTAAAAAAAATACCACTAAACCAATACGGCAATGATATTAATTCGATAATAGCAATGAATGCAATCCCGTGGCCTATACCAACAATAATTAAAGCATGAGTGATTATCGTCCATATTTTTAATCCTCTGGTGGCAGTCATACATTGATTATTATTTATCGGATTTTTAAAGAACTATACACATTTGTAACAAACGCCTTGTGGATTTGTGCAGTAGGGTGTTGTCCTGTTCGACAACTCTATGTGGCAGTGCACAGACCGGTTACAATTTTACTGATTTTATCCTGAAGTCGCAAGGCCGCGACCTAACGACTCACTGAGTCCTGCGAACCGCAGACATGTTTTTCTTATTTTTATTTCTTCCTAAGATCAAACCGTACCTGTCTGAACTTTTCCAGCCCGCCTGTAATAAGCAATGATAACCCCACCTGGTGTAACAACGCTTTCTATTAATGTAAATGCTGCAGGAATTGTTCCATTGTCAAAAAGCTTTTTTCCCTTACCAAGAGTTAAGGGATGAATTTTCAGTCTGAGTTCGTCTACAAGGTCATTTTTAAGTAGCAGCTGAACGAGCTCACCACTACCCCAAACCTGAATGTCAGAACTTTTTGAACTTTGTTTACTCATGGAATCCGGCGTAGCGGTATCCTGGTTTTTGAGCTTTTTGATATCGGCCAGATTTCTTATTACTACTGTGTTTTTCCATCCGGTAACTTTCGGGTCCGACTTTTTCAGGCTTTTCGAAAACACGTATTTTATACCTTCATTGATACCCGGCCAAAACTCTCCATGTTCAGGCCAGTAGCCTGCCCAGATCTCAAATGTTTTTCTGCCTAAAAGATAATCTGCAGGTTGCAGCTCTTTTTGCACTACCTTATTATAAACTTCATCACCATAAGGCGCAACCCAACCGCCATACTTAAAACCGCCGGATTTATCTTCCTCTGGTCCACCGGGTGCCTGCATAACTCCGTCTAAAGAAATCATGGATAAGACAATTATTTTTCTCATCATTCTGAATTTTAATTTTTAAGCTTACTCTGTCCGGTTTCTTTCCCTGCTGGTTTCTGTTTTACCAGCTGCGTTCTGTGGGTATGCGAAGATGTTTGCAAACAAATTGTCGGTTAGCGTTTAAGTTATCAGCAATAGCGCATCTGCCATTGCCCGCACTGCAACTGAGGAAATAATTACTCCCAATTGCCGGATCGGCTATTGCCTGAAAAATGTATCAGCCATAAATTATAAATTCTAATTTGAGAAACTGATTGGTTGCAAATATATATGCAACTAATCGGTTTCTCTAAAATTTTCAAAACTGTTATTCTGTTCGCAAATTTCTGATAGCAAATAACCACTAATGAAGATTCAAAAATAAATCTACCAGTCCTGTAGACATTATGTCGTTTTGTATTTTTCCCGAATTATATTTGTCCGGCTTTATACAAACGAAGAAGAAAACAGGCCTTTTAATTTCCTCTTCAGATAAAAAAGTAATTGTTACACTTAGACTATGAGTACTTACGCGCTAAAACCTGTGGGTATATTTTACGAACATCCGGAATGGTTCAAACCATTGTTTGTAGAGTTGGAAAAAAGAAATATTCCGTATGTACGAATTAATGCTGCTGCGCATCAATTTAATCCATCCGAATCGGAATTGCCTTATAGCCTCGTCATTAACCGGATGAGTTCATCTGCCTATCTGCGTGATCATGTGCAGGGAATATTTCACACTACAAATTATCTGGCTCATGTTGAAAGTCTTGGTGTGCCGGTGATTAACGGTGTTCATGCACAAACCATCGAAACCTCTAAGTCAAAGCAACTGACTTTGTTTTCAAGGCTTGGCCTTCCTTTCCCCGGAACAAGAGTTGTCAATCATATTTCCCAGATTCTTCCGGCGGCGCTTTCGCTTAAGTTTCCAATACTGGTAAAAGTAAATATTGGTGGCAGCGGGGCTGGGATTGTTCGCTTTGACACCGCCAGGGGACTGGAGGAAGCATTGGCCAATAATCAGATTAACCTGGGTATAGATCACACCGCCCTGGTGCAGGAGTTTATCCCGGCAAAAGATGGCCATATTGTCCGCGTAGAAACATTGGATGGAAAATTCTTCTATTCGATTAAAGTCTACACAACGGGTGAGAATTTCAATTTGTGTCCTGCGGAAATCTGCCAGGTCCCTGATCCCAATGATACGCAGGCTTGTATTGTTGATGCAGCAAAGAAAGGCATTCGTGTTGAAGCCTATCAGCCACCGGCAGAAATAATCGAACAGGTAGAAAGCCTGGTGAAGGCTGTGAAAATGGATGTTGGCGGAATAGAATACCTGATAGGAAATGATGGACAACATTACTACTATGACATCAATGCCTTGTCCAATTTTGTAGCTGACGCCGTAAATATTTTAGGGTTCGATCCATATAAAAAGTTTGTCGATTATATAGAGCACAGGCTGGCCCTTGCTTATCGGTCTGACAAAATATACGCCGTATAATTTGTCATTAAATTAACCGAAAAACTGGTCTTTGTCTTTCGCACATTGGCCCTTCATTTTCTTCTGATAAAAATTTACATATGAAATTCGGTTATTGGTTGCCGGTCTTTGGCGGATGGCTTCGTAATGTTGAGGAAGAGAATATGTTTCCTACATGGGATTACGTAAAGAAACTTGCCATTAGAAGCGAAGAACTGGGTTTTGACACAACGCTTATTGCTGAATTAAACCTCAATGATATTAAAGGTGATTCTGCACCATCACTGGATGCGTGGAGTACAGCCGCAGCGCTTGCAGCAGTTACTTCAACTCTCGAAATTATGGTTGCAGTGCGGCCAACATTTCATTCACCCGCCTTGCTGGCAAAGCAGGCAGCTAATATAGATCACATCAGCAACGGGAGATTAACATTAAATGTAGTTTCTTCCTGGTGGCAGGACGAAGCAAAAAAATATGGTGTCCATTTTGAGCAGCATGATGACCGTTATGCACGTACGTCTGAATGGCTGCATGTGATTGATAATGTCTGGAAGCGTGATCATTTCAGTTTTGAAGGGAAATATTATAAAGTGGAAGATAATATCCTTCAGCCTAAACCAGTTTCAAAACCCCGGCCATTTATTTATGCCGGTGGTGAGTCAGAAGCTGCCAAGGAGTTGATATCCCAAAAATGTGATGGCTACGTAATGCATGGTGATTCTGTGGAAGTTATCAGTAAAAGAATCCAGGATATGAGGCAACGCAGAGAACGTCATGGACTTCCACCAATGAAATTTGGTGTTGCTGCATATGCGATTGTGCGCGATACCGATGCTGAAGTAAAAAAAGAAATTCAGCGCGTTACTGATGTGAAGAGCAATGCTGCTGGTTATAAAAATTATCAGCAATGGCTTGCCGGAACTCAACTCGAAAAACAGGTTTCCATCGAAGAATATTCTGTTTCAAACCGTGGGCTCCGGACAGGGTTGACAGGAATGCCATCTTATATCGTTGACCGCATTGGTGAGTATGAAGAAATCGGTGTTGATTTTTTTCTGCTGCAATGTAGCCCGCAGCTGGAAGAAATGGAGCGTTTCTCAAAGGCGGTTATTTAGGGCCTGCTGTTGATGTCCAAATAATTTTAATTCGCCTATGCTATTTGTGATTTTTTCCATGATATAAAAAATGATTGAACTTTCGGCCCCGCTATTGCCACGGATTGAAATCCGTGGCTAGAAGATCATCGAGCCTACGGCTCTGTTTTTGAT